>NZ_JBRBCA010000009.1:0-116217 GCF_053479475.1 Corynebacterium sp. 22-2729 | reverse complement strand
CCCTGCTCGAAACACTCCACTAACTGCTCGCGCTGATATTCACTTAGCGAACTTCGTGCTCTCAATGAAAACTACTCCCCACTAGTCGGTAACTGATTTCTCAGTCCAACTAATGGGGAGCAGTTCATACAGCGGCGGGCTTTTTGTTACTTATTTAACCTCCGGCTTAGCCTCCGAGCATCTCCATAGTTGTTGCTGTTGCCACGTGATTGAGCTGCGCCCGTACTTTGCGACCGGCAATGTGTTTCGAATAGATCACGACTGCATTTTGCGGCAATGAGTCCCCTGGGCACGGCGTGGCCTGTCCCGGCAGCGTCGCCCCGACCTCTGATGGCAATGCGCTGAGCAGTTCATCGTAGACGAGGCTATTCCATTCTTCCGCACTCTTAGTTTCCGTCGCGCCTTCCGAAAGCTCAGCCTGCGCGCTTTGCTTTTGCTTTTTGTATTCGCGTCGCAGCTCCATGGCTCGATTACGATCTAAGTGCTCCAGCAGCTCCCCCGTACAGCCGTAGGAAACGGTGATTTCACCAGATCTCACCTGTCGAATGCGACGATCGGCGGGAATGGGTTTGCGCTCGGTCTTGCGCCCAAAATCATCGAGCTCCCGCACCAGATAGCGAGCAAAAGCATCAGCGTACCTTTCGGGCATCGGCGAATTTCCCACCGCTCGCTCGGGCATCCCCACTAAAAAAGGCTCCGGGGTTTCTTCAGCACAAGCAGTCAGGCCACCACAGGAAGCGAGGCAAGTTATTGCCGCAATTATGGACGCCACGTCTCGCCGTCCCAACGTTCGCATCTTATTTTGTCCCTTTGCATTTCGTGCAGCTATACAACTCGCCACATTCTACCTTGTGGAGGCGATCAAGTACCCTAAGTAAACATGAGTACAAGTCGCGTGTATGCAGGACGATTGGCCGGCCTAGTGGTGCTGGGACCAGACGGCGAATCCGTCGGCCGCGTCCGCGATGTTGTCATCACCATTCACGGCGATAATGCGACTGCACTTGGTCTCGTGGTGGAGATCGCGAATAAGCGCAAGATTTTCCTCCCCATGCTGCGCATTGCGGCGATCACCGCGACGGACATCACGACTTCTTCCAGTTCCGTAAACCTTCGCCCCTTTAAGTCCCGCTCTGCCGAGCTCACCATCTTCGAGGATCTCGTCGGCTCAAAGGTGCACACAGACGATCCAGAGCACGAGGAACTTCACGGGAAGGTTGTGGAGATTACCGATGTCGAGCTGAGCCGTAGTCGGCGTCGTGAATGGAAGATCCGTAACTTAGCGGTCACCCAGCGCAGCCGTCTGGGGCGTAAAACGTCCATTAACATTATCCCGATCGAGCACATCCAGGGACTCCACGCCTCTGGCACGGGTGTGGTCAACCAGGATGCGGAGCTCATCGCCTCCTTCAAGCAGATGCGCAACGCCGACGTGGCGAATGCCCTGGTGGACATGGATGACGCTCGGCGTAATAAAATCGCCGCAGAACTCGACGACGAACGCCTTGCGGACGTGTTGGCGGAGATGCCCGACGACGACCAAACGGCAATCCTCGAGCATCTCAATATTGAGCGTGCCGCCGACGTGCTGGAGGAAATGGATCCGGACGATGCCGCCGACATTCTGGCCGAACTCCCGGGAGATACTTCCGACGTGCTGCTGGAGCTGATGGACCCGGAGGAATCCGAGCCCGTCCGGCGACTCATGAATTTCTCGCCGGAAACTGTGGGTGCACTGATGACGCCCGAACCGATCATTTTGACGCCCCAGGCCACCGTCGCAGAAGCTCTCGCCCACGCGCGAAATCCAGAGCTGCCGACGTCCCTATCCTCCATGATCTTCGTCGTACGACCTCCCCAGGCGACCCCGACGGGCAAATACCTAGGCTGTGTGCATCTACAGAAGCTTCTCCGCGAACCACCGTCCTCCCTTGTCAGTGGAATCTTAGATCTGGAGTTACCCGCGCTGTTCGCAGATGACAACCAGGAAACGGCGGCGCGCTACTTTGCCACCTACAACCTGGTGTGTGGCCCGGTGCTGGATCACGATCAGCATCTCCTTGGCGCTGTCAGCGTGGATGACCTGCTGGATCACATGTTGCCTGAGGATTGGCGCGAAGAAGACTGGCGCGTGGAATCTCCAGCCATTTCAGCAACCCCGTCTACCCCGGTATCCCAAGCAGCCTCGGAATTGAAGGAGGTCTAGGCATATATGGCACGTAATTTCTCCCGCGTGGATCTGGATACTCCGACCGACGCCACCCGCCAGAAAAAGAAGTTCAATCTCGACGGGGACGGTGTCGGTCGCGTAGCTGAGAGGATTGCTCGCTTCCTGGGCACCGGCAAGTACCTCTTTTATCAGACGATCATCGTTGTCGCCTGGATCCTGCTGAACCTGGGCGGCATGTGGTGGAACTGGGATCCATACCCATTCATCTTGCTCAACCTCGCTTTCTCTACCCAGGCCGCCTACGCCGCGCCCCTGATCCTGTTGGCACAGAACCGCCAGGACGACCGCGACCGCGTCAGCCTGGATGAGGATCGCCGCCGTGCCGCTGAAACCAAGGCCGATACGGAATTCCTAGCCCGTGAGGTCGCCAGCGTGCGCATTGCCGTGGGTGAGACGGTTACCCGTGATTATCTCCGCCGTGAGCTCGAGGAGCTGCACGACATTCTGCAACGCATTGACGACAAGATCGACGACACCCGCCGAGACGAGGAAGCTCGCGGCGACGCGCGCGACGATTAACCGCCCGGAATTAGCGTCTCGCCGGTCGTTCGATAGACTTAATCCCATCATGTCCCAAGTCACTGAATCCGCTGTACGCAGCGCGCTATCCCGCGTAGAGGACCCTGAACTAAACCGCACGATCACGGATCTCGGCATGGTGAAGTCCATCGACATCAACGGAAGTGATGTCGCGGTGGAGATCTACCTGACGATCGCCGGCTGCCCGATGAAAAACCACCTGACGGAAAAGACCCGCGAGGCCGTGGCTTCCGTCGACGGTGTGGAGAACGTCACGGTTACCACTGACGTTATGAGCGATGAACAGCGTCGCAACATTCGCCAGATGGTTCGTGGTGACGCGGCAGATCCGGTGATTCCTTTTGCCCAGTCCGACTCGACCACCCGCGTGTTCGCCATCGCCTCCGGCAAGGGTGGTGTGGGCAAATCCAGTGTCACCGTTAACCTCGCCGTTGCTCTGCAAAAGCGAGGGCTGAAGGTCGGCGTGATCGATGCCGATATTTATGGCCACTCCGTGCCCGGCTTGATGGGCTCCACCGACAAGCCGCACCAGGTGGACGAGATGATCATGCCGCTGCAAGCACACGGCGTGAAATTGATCTCCATTGGTCACTTTATTGGAGACAACTCGCCGGTTGTGTGGCGTGGCCCAATGCTGCACCGCGCAATCCAACAGTTCCTGGCAGACGTGTTCTGGGGCGACCTAGACATTCTGCTGCTGGACCTGCCGCCGGGAACCGGCGACGTGGCGATCTCCGTGGCGCAGCTTGTGCCAAACGCCGAATTGTTGATCGTCACCACCCCGCAGGCTGCAGCAGCCGAGGTTGCGGAGCGTGCGGGCTCCATCTCTCAGCAAACTCGCCAGCGAATTGGTGGCGTGATCGAGAACATGAGCTGGATGGATATGCCGGATGGCACTCGCATGGAGGTCTTTGGCTCCGGAGGCGGCCAGTTCGTTGCGGATCGCCTGTCCCAGATCACCGGGGCGAAGGTACCCCTGATGGGGCAAATTCCACTGGACCCGAACCTGCGCATCGGTGGCGACCTCGGTAACCCCATTGTGCTTTCGGAGCCGAACTCTCCGGCCACGATCGCATTCGGAGGAATCGCCGATCAGCTAGCTGTGCGTCGTAGCTCGCTGGCCGGTAAATCACTGAACCTCGGCGTCACAAAGAAATAGGCCGAGCTCCAGGCTACGTTACGTCCTCCCACCCGTTGCTGGGTGCGGAGGGCTTTTCATTGCCAGTCAGCTGCTGGGCAGCATTGGCCACAGGATCGTCCAATTGGGAAGAACGGGACTCCCCCGCTGCGGACTGCTGTGACACGCTCACACCACCGTTATCAGCACTTCCGCTAGCCGGGGCGGGTTGACCTGGCTTATTTCCAGACTTCAGGGTCTCGCGAAGATTTGGCTTGCGCACCGTATCGACGGTGTCTTTGACATCCTGCTTCGTCTCATTGAAGGAGGTCAGGAAGCTGTCATCGTCATCCAGCAAAGTCTTGGTGATGAACCCCTTCGCACCCATTTGGCGTACAGAGTTCAGCTCCTGCAAAGGCTTGGAGAACTCGCGAAAGTCCTCCCCCAGCTCACCGTCTAGTTGATCCTTTGCCTGCGATACTGCCTTGCGTACCGCCAGCAAGACCGCGCGAACCTCCTTGATAAGACCCGGCAATCGCTCCGGGCCAATGAGGAACAACGCGACGATCAAAAGTACGAGGACTTCGCCCCAACCTACATTGGAAAACACCTGTCTAACCTAACTCAAACTGCAGGGCATTTCACTTTACTTGCCGCGGAACTGCATTTTACGCAGCAAAAGATCCAGCCGATCAACCAACGTTTCGGGGCGGCGACAGCCATCCACGGAGAAACGATGCGGCGCATCATCCTCGCGGCACTCTTCCGGAATGCGCTGTAACTTTTCCATCAATCCGCCCGGGGTGTGTACGTCCGAAGCGTGCTCGCGCATCCGGTTGGCCGCACTTCGCTGGGCACGCACCTCCGCCCTGCACGTTTCACAGTGAACGAGGTGGATTTTTGCTCGGTGTTCCGCACGGCGGGAAAGTTCCCCATCAACAAGCGCAGCGATGGCCTCGGTGGACAGGTGGTCGACGGACAGTTCCCCCGTGAGGTTTTCAACGAAAGATGTCACGTGCTTTACCTGCCTTTCCACTTCAACGGTGTCTTTTTCTTTAGCGCCGTTCCCAACGTCTCAGACCGACACTAGTCGCTCAGCCTTTAGGCCTGGCCGGTGTAGACCAGTTCGCCTTGGTTACGTTCCAGGTTACCGCGAAGTTGCGCGCGGGCGCGGTGGATGCGGGAGCGCACGGTTCCCATCTTCACGCCAAGGGTCTGGGAGATTTCGTCGTAGCTCATCCCCAGCCCGTCACAGAGCACAACAGCTACGCGGTACTCCGGCGCTAGCTGATCCAGCGCCTTTACCAGTGCAGGATCCAGATTGTTCAGTTCAAAGATGGCTTCGGGGTCGTCAATGCCGCCCTCGATTCGGTCGTAATCTTCGGGCAGCGCTTCCATGCGAATCTTCGCACGCCGGCGCACCATATCCAGGAATAAGTTAGTGGTGATGCGGTGCAGCCATCCTTCAAAGGTTCCCGGCTGGTAGCTCTTGAGGCTGCGAAAGACTCGCATGAACGTATCTTGCGTGAGGTCTTCTGCGTCCTGTTGGTTTCCTGCGAGGTGATAAGCCAGCCGGTAGACGCTGTCTGCGTGTTCTGCGACCAATTCCCCCCAGCTCGGAAGTTCGCCGGTACCTGCATCGAACTCTGCAGTGGTTCGTGGGGCGGGGGTTTGATCTGCGTTCATGCCCATATTGTGGCTGATTGTCCTCAAAATCTTGTGCTGCACGCCTGGCAGTTTCCTGTGAGGATTTTACCCCCTGTGGGGGTGGAACGAAAGTTCGTCACTCGGGTCACTCTTGTTCACTTGCTTTTCTATTTTTGACGCCGGCGCCTGACATGCCGAGAACAAGCACAACATTGACGCTTTCCTGGCCTATCGTCGTGAAGCGTGAATGCTGCATCATCTTCCCCCATTGAGGCCATCCGTGAGTACGTTCGGGCGACCAGCGAGCCGGACGAGGTGACCATCACCGCTGTCGAGGCGGCACAGGAGTTTGGTCTACTCACCCCCGATGCGATGACTGCTGAGTTTTTGGAATTCATCGCCACCCGCGCAGGCGCCAGCGCCGCCGCCCAGGGGCACACCCCCACCGGCATTATCGTTTCGCCAGCCAGTGGCGTAATCGGCCTGCACCTTTTCAAGGGCCTTAACGCCGCACAGACCGAAGGACACCTGACGTGCATCGAGCCGGAGGTACAACACCAACAGTTGGCCAAGCAAGCTTTCGCCAATGCCGGTCAGCGCCCCAATACCTTCCGTTTCTTGCCCAGCGCTCCGCTGGATGTAATCCGCCGTCTAGCCAACGATAGTTACGACATGGCGGTCGCAGAGGCCGCGACAGAGGAGTTCACCGCGATTGTGGAATCCACGCTCCCGGCACTTCGCACTGGTGGTGTCCTCGTACTTCTGGATTCTTTGATGGACGGCCTGGTGGGCGATGAAAACCGCACCGACCGCCAGACCACCCGGGCTCGCGAAGCAGATCAGTTCTTCCGCGAGCTGGAAAACGCCAAGGTCTCTCGCCTTCCTCTGGGCGCGGGTGCGACGCTGATCACGAAGATCGGCTAAAGAACCTCGGCTAAGAACGCAAGTCTGTTAGACGACTACGTTCTTGCCAATGCAGACCACGCCACCCTTGGAGATCGTAAAGCGATCCTGATCGCGGGCGCGATCCACGCCGATAATCTCCCCTGCCGAGACCTGCACGTTCTTGTCCAGGATGGCGTGACGCACCACTGCACCGCGACCGATGCGCACACCTGGCATGATCACGCAGCCTTCCACAGAGGCACCTTCCTCCACGACGACGTTCTCACTCAGCACGGAGTTTCGCACCGTGCCCGCGGAGATGATGCAGCCCGCGGAGACCATCGAAGACTGAGCAATACCGCCCTTGACGAATTTCGCCGGCGGCAGGTTGCCCGTCTCAGCCGTGTGGATGGGCCACTGCTGGTTGTACAGGTTAAACACCGGGTGCACGCTGATGAGATCCATGTGCGCCTCGTAGAACGCATCAACGGTTCCGACGTCACGCCAGTAACCCTTGTCACGCTCGGTCTCTCCTGGAACGTAGTTGTTGGAGAAGTCGTATACATAGGCCTCGCCACGGTCCACCAGGCGCGGGATAATGTCACCGCCCATATCGTGGTTGGAGTTCTCGTCTTCAGAGTCTTCCTTCAGGGCGTCGATCAAGGTCTGTGCGGTGAACACGTAATTACCCATGGAGGCAAAGGCAACCTCTGGGTCATCCGGAACGCTCGGCGGTTCGGCAGGCTTTTCGAGGAACTGCTCGATCTTGTTGTCATCGCTCGCCTGGATCACACCGAACGCGGTAGCTTCGTGGCGTGGCACCCGTAGGCCAGCGACCGTCACACCGGCGCCACTGGCGATGTGTTCCTGCACCATCTGCTCCGGATCCATGCGGTAGACGTGATCCGCACCGAAAACGATGATGTAATCCGGCTGCTCGTCGTACACCAGGTTTAGGGACTGCAGAATGGCATCTGCAGAACCGGTGAACCAACGCTTGCCCAGGCGCTGTTGAGCCGGAACAGGAGTGATGTACTGGCCTGTCAGGCCGGACAGTTGCCAGGACTGGGAGATGTGGCGGTCGAGGGAGTGGGACTTGTACTGGGTCAGCACACAGATTTTGTAGTAACCGGCGTTGACCAGGTTAGACAGCACGAAGTCGATCAGGCGATAGTTGCCGCCGAACGGTACGGCAGGCTTAGCGCGATCGGCGGTGAAAGGATACAAGCGCTTTCCCTCGCCACCGGCAAGGACAATGGACAGGACATTTGATCTGCTCTTCACACTTTCCAACCTAGCGACCTCGGAATAGTTTTGCTTGTCAAGCAGGCAATCTGATATGGAACGGTGCCCCCTAATGCGTTAAACCGGATGATCGTCGACGTTCTTACCAGGACACACAGCGCCTAGCCCGGTTAGGCTGGAAGCATGCGTATCGCCATGCTGACAAAGGAATATCCCCCAGAGATTTACGGTGGTGCCGGCGTGCACGTCACCGAGTTGGTTCGTTACATGCGGAAGCTCGAACACGTCGATGTGCACTGCATGGGTGGGCCACGCACAGAGCAGGATGTCTACGTTCACGGAGTTGACCCGGAGCTCGCTGAGGCCAATGGTTCGCTCAAGACTCTTTCCACCGGTTTGCGTATGGCTGATTCTTTGGGCGACGCCGAGGTCGTCCACTCCCACACCTGGTACACGGGACTGGGCGGCCACGTTGGTGGACTTCTGCACGGTATTCCCCACGTGGCAACGGCTCACTCACTGGAGCCACATCGCCCGTGGAAACGCGAACAGCTTGGTGGCGGTTACGATGTTTCCTCTTGGTCGGAAAAGAATGCGATGGAAAACGCAGATGCGGTCATCGCCGTGTCTGCCAAGATGAAGGAATCCATCCTCGACGCCTACCCAGCTATCGACCCAAACCGCATCCACGTGGTGCTGAATGGAATTGATTCCGAGCTTTGGCAGCCTCGCCCGACCTTCGAAGCGGCAGTGGAGGCTGGCAACCGTTCCGTACTCACGGAACTAGGCGTCGACCCCAACCGCCCCATCGTCTCCTTTGTCGGACGCATTACGCGTCAAAAGGGCGTCCCTCACCTGCTGAAGGCCGTAGCGCACCTCGATCCGGAGATCCAGGTTGTTCTGTGCGCGGGCGCGCCTGATACCCCGGAAATCGAAGCCGAGGTCACTGCACTGGTTGAAAAGTTGCAGGCTGAGCGCGACGGCGTGTACTGGGTTAAGGAAATGATGGAAAAGCCGAATCTGCAGGAGATCCTCTCGGCCTCCGATGCATTTTTGTGCCCTTCCATCTACGAGCCACTGGGCATTGTGAACCTAGAGGCCATGGCATGTGGAACCGCCGTTGTGGCCTCCGACGTTGGCGGTATTCCGGAGGTTGTCGTCGACGGCGAGACGGGAACGCTAGTCCACTATGACGAGAACGATACGGCGACTTTTGAGCGTGGCCTGGCCGATGCTACAAACGCTCTCGTCGCAGATCGGGATAAGGTACGCAGCTTCGGTGAGGCTGGGCGCCAGCGCGCCGTTACGACCTTCAGTTGGGCGACCATCGCCGAGCAAACCGTCGACGTATACAGGTCCCTGCTTTAAATTCAATCCGCTGGTATGAATGGTGGCATGCATTCTTCCTCCCATAAGCACCGCCCGGAACTGCACGTCACCGCAGAAACGGGGGTGCTGGAAGCACCCGCAGGCGCCGTGTTCTCAGGTAACGCCCTGCATGTGTTCCACCAGTTCCGCCCGCGGTCTTCCGAAGGCTCTCGTTGGGCGCATCAGGTAGCCTCTGAGGCAACTTATGACTGGGACATCTGTGACGATGTCATCGTCCCGAACCAGGGACTAGGCGAACAGAGTGCCAGCGCGGAAGCTGCTTCCCACGGCACCGAAATCGATATGCTCGCCGGAGCCGCCGTGCCTATCGACCATGGTGCCGAATTGTTTTTCGTCGTCACCCATGCCACCTCCGCGGCCACTGCGGAGCAAGCTCTGGCCGCGGAGATTCCCCATGGCCAGCGCGGCCCACGTACGTTCACCATTGAACGTGCGCAGATCCCGAACCTGCTCGAGGCCACTGAGGTGTCGGACGATCCCAGCCTGCCGGATCCCCATGTGCTTCGCCTGGGGCCAATCGACATCGACGATTCGGCGTTCCCTGTAGAAAATCTGGTGACCCCCAGCGTGATTCGTCATGAGGATCCCGCTTTCCCCGACGAAGGCTGGCTCATGGTCGCTCTTTCGTTGACCGGTGACAAGGACGCGCAGATTGTTGTTCTACGTTCCGCAGACCGCCAGCACTGGCGCGTCCTGGGGCCAATCGAGTTGCCGAGCGAGGCAGGTTTGCGCCCCGGCCGCCCGTTCGCCCCGCGCATTGTTTCTATGGTGGACGCCGACTCTTCCGCCCGTCGCGATATCCTCTTCGTCACCTTCCCCGGCGGTGCCGGAGAGTCCGATGAGGTTGCCGGTTACGTGGTTGGCAACCTCAGTGGCACCTCGTTTAGCGTTATCAGTCCCTATACCGTCATCGACTTTGGACACGACTTCACCCGCCCGCGCGTCATCGACCACACCACCCCGGTGATGTTTGGCCTGGTCGGCGCTCACCCGTCCTTGGATGGACAATGGGCAAATTGTCTCTCCGCGCCGCGTTATCTCACGCTGGTGAACGGCGAGCTCTTCCAAGATGTTGTCGGTGCGCCCACGGCGGTACGTACTTTCTCGGACTACGCATTCATCTGGTCGGCCCAGCTAGATGCCGAGGAGGGTCGCGTGGACGTCGACGTCACTGATGACTCCGGCCAGGTGATCGCCACTATCAGCTACACCAAAGACGCTGTCTCCGTTACCCGCTTGGGTGTGGACACCCGCACCGCTCCGCTAAAGGATGCGGACTCGGATACATTGACGGTATTTCTCGATGGCCCCGTATGCGAAGTATTCGCTGACGGCGGTGCTGTCACTTTGACCAGCGCCATCCCAGCACACTCGCAGATTTCCGATATTGATGTACGCGCCACTGGCGGGGCGAAGGTTATTTCCTCCATGCAAACGGCGGGGCGCCATTTGATGCGCATGCAGGCAGGACTGACCACCCCGGAAGAACAGGAACACTACATGGCAGAAGCTCTCATCGCAGATCGCGATGTGTCCGAAGGAATCTTCGACGAAGAAGACTAGCGGGTGGCTTTTGCCAAGCGTGTAATCGCTGCACGGGCGGTAACTTCCATGGTCTCCGGCAGAGCTTCGATGCGTTCCTTCAAAACGTCCGGGTGGATGTGACGCGCCGAGGGGCTCATGCCGATCTGTGCTGCGATGGAAGCCTGATCGAGAACCATCGGGAACTCGATATGCTCGGACTCCCCTACCGGAACCAAGTGACCGGAAGCCTGGCTGATCATCCGCTCAACCTTGCCCTCCTCAACGTCCAAAATGCCCAGCGGCTCACGCAGTTCACCTAGGTGGCCGACCTCCGCGGTGAGGACTACAACCTGTCCCTCCGGCGTAAGGATACGGGCGAACTCTGCCGCATTACGCGGTGCGAAGACAACCATGATGGCGTCAACACTTTCCGAAAGAATCGGCAGGCGCGACCAGGCGTCAGCGACGACGGCGCCTACCCGTGAATGCGACGAGGCCAGCCGCTTAGCCGCAGCAGTCGAAACGTCGATTCCCACCCCGCGGGAACGCTCGACCGTGTCCAGCGTGTGGGCGAGGTAGTAGCCGGTACCGGCACCGATCTCCACGATGGAAGGTGCGTGCTCAGCGGCAACATTGCCATCGTCCAGAACGTTTTCAACATTTGCGGTCACAGCCTCGACGAAAGGTGCGAAGTGGCCGCCAGACAGGAAGGTTTCGCGGGCGTCGATCATCGACGCATCGTCACCGGAGTAGCGCAGTCCGGAGCCGCCCGCGAGGGTCACATACCCCTGCCTTGCAACGTCGTAGCTGTGGCCGGACTCAGAGACTAGAGTGCGCCACTCTTCGTCGCCAGCGCTCAAGCGGGAACCGTCTACGGGATCGGCGAGGAGGTCAATGACATCTGCAAGCACGAACAGATTCCTTCCTGATTTCTCTTACAAAGCCCGCTGTGGGGAGCTAATAAACGACCACCTTATGGTAGACCGTCTACAGCTCGAAACATATATCGGGCAGCGATTTCAACAAAGGATTAGTGGATCAGCCACTGCACCAGAGTGCGCGCGCCGAAACCGGTACCTACAGGTGTGACCTCATCGTAGGCAGATTCTGCGCGACCGGGTCCAGCAATGTCCAGGTGAATCAGCGGCACACCCCGGGTAAAGCGACGCAGGAACATAGCCGCGGTGGTCGCACCCGGCCCCTTGGGAGTTTGACGCACATCTGCGATCTTGGAGTTCACGTTCTCCTCCAAGTAATCCTGCATCGGCATTGGCCACCAGTGCTCCCCTACTGTCGCACCACGACGAGCAAGTTTGACGCCTGCACCCCAGTTGTCGGCGAATACCGCACCGGTGCGCAGCCCCAAGGCCACCTTTGCTGCACCCGTCAGCGTTGCGACAGTCACCACGGCAACCGGCTTGTATTTCTTCGCGCCATAACTGATCGCATCGGCCAAAATCATGCGACCCTCTGCGTCGGTGTTCGTCACCTCGGAGGTCAGGCCACCATAGTGTTCCACCACATCGCCCGGGCGGTAGGAATTTCCATCGATCATGTTTTCCGCCGTCGGAATCAGCGCCACGATCTTTCGCGGTACCTTTTGCTCCGCCAGGGCGCGGAACGCGGCAATGACACTGGCTCCGCCCGTCATATCGGTGCGCATGGTATCCATTCCCGCAGCGGGCTTTACGCTAATTCCACCGGTATCGAAGGTCACGCCCTTACCAACCAGCACGACGGTGCGGCGACGACGGCGCAAGTCGACCTTCTCCGGATCCCACACCAACTCGATCAACATCGGCGGACGGGAGGATCCCTTGCCGACGGCCAGTACTCCGCCAAAGCCCTTATCCTTCAGCCATGCGGCATCGCGCAGGCGAACCTTGACGCCTTCAATGTCCGATACCGCCTTCTTGGCCTGGGTTGCGAGCCATTCCGGGGACTTCACGTTGGCCGGGGCATTGGCCAGATCTCGCGACAAGCAGGTTGCCTTGCCCAGGGCCTTGCCTTCCTTCACAGCAGCTACATAATCCGCAGTGTCGAATCCGGAAGATTCAAAATCCTGCGGCAGTACTAGGTGTACGTCGCGCACTCGGGCGGGCTTACGCTTATTGGTGGTAACAAAGCTGTGGTTGCCAACAATTAGGCCGATCACCAAGGAACGGACGTTGTCGGGAGTGAACTCCTCTGGAAGGTGTACCTGCACAATGTGCCTCTTCGCCCGCACAGGGTGGCCATCTACGACCTTGCCAATACGGCGCACCAGCTTTGCGCCTGCTCCGCGCCATCCGTCCTCCAGGAACTCACGTCCATCGCTGAGGTCGAGAGGACGGGTCGGGTCGGCAGGCACCCTTACAACCCACTGGCCGGTGGAATCAAGCTCGACCTCACCCGGCGCGGAGGAACCGGCGGCCACCTTCACCTGCGCTTCGATAATTTCGGATCCCTCTGCGCGCGGGCCGATCGTCACATTGGTCACTCTTTGGGGGATATTCGGAATCGGTGCCATTGTTTAACGCTCCTGTTCGCGGGGTTCTGCGGGGTTATCGACGGTGGCTTCGTCTTGATCTGTATGCTGCGCACCAACCTGCTGCTCAAGCTCTTCGATACGCCCGGCGAGGCGATCGATATAGAAGTCGACTTCAGCTTGATTGTAGCCACGAATTTCCAGCGAAAAGCCGGTGTCGCGAATGCCCTCGGCGGTCAAGGGCTTGCTCTCGAGATCCCGCCAGTGTTGCTTCTTTGCTTCTCCTGCAGCCACGGGAGGCAATGCCTCTCCACGGCCAAAGACCGTGCCGAGCAAATAGACCAAGAGCGCGCCTACAAGGAATGCTCCGACGAGAGACAACAACCAAAACATGTCTTCAAATGTACCGTCTCTTCACTTTCTGCTGGCGCTTAGTGAGGCTTTTATTCGAATACCTCGCTACTTACCGCGCTTTCCTTCACAATCGAAACGATCCAGCTGCTCGGAGATACGATCCTGCTCCGCAGCCAGCTCCTCCTGGCGGCGCTTCAGCTTCTCTACAGCGTCGGCGTGAGCATCGACGCAAATCTGCACGGCCTCGGCAGGATCATCAGTGACGTGGAACAGATCCACGTCCTCCGGCGAGATCATGCCCTCGTCCACCAGACGGGTGGTGATCCATTCGACGAGCCCACCCCAGAATTCCTTGCCGATCAGAATAATCGGGAACTTCCGGATCTTTTCGGTCTGCACCATGACCAGTGCTTCAAAGAGCTCATCCAAGGTGCCGTAACCGCCCGGTAGACACACAAATGCCTGTGAATACTTAAGGAACATGGTCTTGCGTACGAAGAAGTAGCGGAAGTTCAGTCCCAGATCCACCCACCGGTTCAGGCTCTGCTCCATGGGAAGCTCAATGCCAAGTCCAATGGACAATCCGCCGGACTCCTGTGCTCCGCGGTTGGGGGCCTCCATCAGGCCGGGGCCTCCACCAGTGATCGTCGCATAGCCGGCCTCATGGATCAGTCGCCCGAGTTCGCGACCCTTTTCGTAGTACGCGTGGCCAGGCTTTACGCGTGCCGACCCGAACACCGTGATCGCCTTGGGGATCTTTGCCAGCGCACCGAAACCATCAACGAACTCGGATTGGATTCGCATCACTCGCCACGGATCCGTATGCAGCCAATCGATATTGGTCTGTTGCGCCAGCAGTCGTTGGTCCGTCGTTGATTTCTGCTTCTCGTTGTGCCGCTTTCCGCGCAGCAGGACGGGGCCGCGAAGCCGGAAATCGCCGTTATTGTCGCTCGAGTTCATGCGTGGGATTGCTTTCGGTGTGTTGTTGAGTTGTCGGTCTTTTTGTTCTTTTTCTCTGTGCGCTTTTCACGCTACTGCTTGGTGCCCCCTCGCGCTCGTTCTAAATGACGCCACCCCGCATCCACCCAGCTCAGTCTCCCCCCCAGTGCCCTAACCAGAAGGGAGTGGGCGCGACGGATTTAGTTGGAAAGGAACTGTATAAGTTCCCGGCTCACGTCCTCGATCTGAGCCACTGGGCAGCGCTCATCCTTCGTGTGGCACAACCCCGGGTCGCCGGGCCCGAAATTCACGGCTGGAATCCCCAACTCCGTGAACCTGGTCACGTCGGTCCATCCGTACTTTGGGCGCACACGTCCTCCGGTTGCCTCCACCAATTTCGCCGCGAAAGGTTGATGGAGGCCCGGAGCAGCCGCGGCTGCGGCGTCATCCAATTCCACAGAAAAATCCTCGACCGGTGCATCGGGCGTGCCTACCTGGAGCACCTCGTATAGATGCTCCAACGCCTCGTCAACACTGCGGTGCGGGGCATAACGGAAGTTGATAAAA
Source organism: Corynebacterium sp. 22-2729 (assembly GCF_053479475.1). Classification (NCBI taxonomy): domain Bacteria; kingdom Bacillati; phylum Actinomycetota; class Actinomycetes; order Mycobacteriales; family Corynebacteriaceae; genus Corynebacterium; species Corynebacterium sp. 22-2729. Next base: position 101,313 of record NZ_JBRBCA010000009.1, on the reverse strand, counting down.
GCCCAGGCCTCGTCGGGAATGGTGTTGGTGGCCACGCCGGACTCGGCGATGACAGCGTTGAGCCCTTCTTTATAGACCAGGCCATCGATCTCCACATCCTGCGGTTCGTAGTCCGCCACACGCACGAGCACCCGCGCCAACTCATGCAGCGCGTTATGGCCAAGCCAGCTGCGTGCGGAGTGTGCGCGGGCTCCCAAGGCGGTGACCTTCACACGCAAGGTTCCCTGACAGCCTGCCTCGATGATTCCGCCGGAGGGCTCGCCGAGCAGGGCTAGATCGCCCGCCAGTAGATCGGGGTCGGACTGTACAAGATGGTTGAGACCGTTGTATTTGGTGGCCACTTCTTCACCTTCGTACAACACCAGGGTCAGGTCACAGGCGAGTTCTGCGGAGTTCGCCAGAGTCGCAAAGGCATGAGCATAACAAGCTGCACCGGACTTCATATCTACAGAGCCAAGGCCAAAGATGGTTTCCTCGCCCGTTTCCGGGTCTGGTCCAAGCCGCGAAGGCAAGTTATCCGCCGGGGGAACCGTGTCCAGGTGACCTGCGAGTACCACGCGGAACGGCAGGTCGCGGTGGGTACGCGCGACGAGGGTATTACCTCGGCGCGTAACCTCCACGTTTTCGATGGCACGGAGTGCGGGTTCGACCGCGTCGGCGATCTCCCGTTCATGGTGCGACTCGCTGTAGATATCGACGAGTTGGCGTGTGAGAGCCACCGCGCCGGCGGACAGGTCTATGGAAGTTTCTGCAGTATTCATTGGTTGCGATCCTAGACTACCCCTCGAAAAACCCGTGCCGGCTGCTTGTCGACTCCAGGGCAAAACCAGCGCAATCACCTGCACTTCCCCATGGGCTAATTGGAGGTGAACGGGGTTAAATATGCCCATGCTGGCCTGCGCTAAAGACCGGTGTGTTCTAATTTCGGTATGAAGTCTCGAGAATCCGATTCAGGTGCCGATAAAGGCGCTTCAAACCAGCTTGGCCACAGCCTAGAAACCCGCCACCTCACGATGATGGGTCTTGGCTCCGCCATCGGTGCAGGCCTGTTCCTCGGCACCGGTGTGGGCATTCAGGCGGCGGGTCCGTCCGTGCTGCTGTCCTACATCGTCGCCGGCGTTGTGGTCATCGCTGTCATGCAGATGCTTGGCGAACTCGCCGCCGCCCGCCCGGCCTCCGGTACATTCGCTACTTATGGTCAGATGGCATTTGGTCGCTGGAATGGCTTCGCACTCGGCTGGTTGTACTGGTTCATGCTCATCATGGTGATGGGCGCGGAGATTACCGGTGCCGGCGCAATCATGGGCTCCTGGTTTGGTGTAGAGGGCTGGATCCCTGGACTTATATGTGTGGTCCTCTTTACGATCGTGAACCTGGCTGGTGTGCGAGGCTTCGGCGAGTTTGAGTACTGGTTCGCGTTTATCAAGGTCGCCGTGATCATCCTCTTCCTTATCATCGGAACCGGCCTGCTGCTGGGCTTTTTCCCCGACTACGAATCCCCCGGGTTGAGCAACTTCTCAGACTTCGCCCCCAACGGCATCTCGGGTATGGCAGTCGGCCTACTGGCAGTGGCTTTCGCCTTCGGAGGCATCGAGATCGTCACTATCGCCGCTGCCGAGTCCAAGGATCCAGCAAACTCCATCGCCGCCGCCGTGCGGGCAGTCATCTGGCGTATCTCCATCTTCTACCTGGGCAGTGTATTTCTCATCTCAGCTCTGTTGCCCTTCGACACCCTCGGCGAGGCGGAGTCCGCCGAAGAGTCGCCGTTCACCCGCATCCTGGCTCTGGCACAGATCCCCGGCATTGTGGAGATCATGGAGGGCGTCATCGTCTTGGCTCTGCTGTCCGCCTTCAATGCGCAGATCTACGCCACCAGTCGCCTGATGTACAGCTTCTCCCAGCAGCGCAATGTCCCGCGTTGGTTCGGCAAGACGAATGACCAGAAGGTGCCTTACCGCGCCGTCTGGTGCTCGCTCTTTTTCGCCTTCGTTTCCGTCGCGCTGCAGGTCTGGGGCCCCAAGGATCTCATTAACATCCTGTTTAATGCCGTCGGCGGAACGCTGCTAGTCATTTGGATGGTTATTGTGCTGGCTCAGATCAAGTTGCGTCCGGTGTTCGAGCGCGACGGCAGCCTGAGCGTACGGATGTGGGGATACCCTGTTCTTCCCTGGTTGACGTTCGTCGCGCTCATTGCTTTGACCATCCTGATGCTCTTCGATGACAGTGCTCGCCTGCAGGTTCTCACCGTCACCATCGCCTTCGCAGTGCTCAGCGTGATTGGTTTTGTGCTGCAGAAGACTCAAGTACGAACAGCACCACACACCCCAAACAGCGGTGCACAGGCTTAGGTAGGATCGACAACCATGACTGCTGCTTATGGATATGGATTTGCCACTCTGACCGATTCTGGCGATGTGCTAGACACCTGGTTCTTCGAGTTCGACCTGGGCAATGCAAACGCTGAGGCCGAAGCTGCGGCCACCGCTGGCACGCAATTGCTCGATCTTGATGACGCCACCAGCTCCGCCCCCGAGGTTTTCCGTCCCCTAGCCCAGTTGGCCGGCACGGACGAGATCCGCGGAACCCGCCGTGTAGCGGTGACCACCACCATTACCGATCTGGACGCCCCAGCCGTTGATGCGCACGACGCGTACCTGCGCCTACACCTCATCTCCGGCCGCAAGATCCAGCCGCATGGCTGCAACCTAGATGGCCTGTTTGGACTGCTCAGCAATGTTGTGTGGACTAACCACGGCCCCTGCGCTGTCCCCGGTTTCGAGTCCGTTCGCGCCCGCCTGCAGGCTGAGCGTGGCCCGGTGACGGTCTACAGCGTGGATAAGTTCCCGCGCATGGTCGACTACGTGGTTCCCACCGGTGTGCGTATCGGCGATGCCGACCGGGTACGCCTAGGCGCTCACCTGGCGGAGGGAACGACCGTCATGCACGAAGGCTTCGTCAACTTCAACGCCGGCACTCTGGGCTCCTCCATGGTCGAGGGCCGTATCTCCGGTGGCGTAGTAGTCGGTGACGGTTCCGATATCGGCGGTGGAGCCTCTATCATGGGCACCCTTTCCGGTGGTGGCAAGCAGGTTATCTCCATCGGTCAGCGTTGCCTGCTGGGCGCTAACTCCGGCGTGGGTATCTCACTGGGAGACGACGTCACCGTTGAGGCTGGGCTTTATGTCACCTTTGGCACCAAGGTCACTCTGACCGGCGAGGTTGCGTCCCAGCTGGGCAAGCAGGAAGGCGAAACCGTAAAGGCAGCCGAACTTTCCGGCGCCAGCGGTATCCTCTTCCGCCGCAATTCCGTTTCCGGTGCGGTGGAGGCCGTTGCTAACGCCTCGACCGTGGAACTCAACGAGGCACTCCACGCCAACTAGCAACTCTCCCACTGCGACCAAGGATCCTGCAGGCAGCGCTCAATTTCGATGCGCTGCCTGCTTTTTGTTTCGCAATGCCCCGAGTTGGCCGTGCCGTTCGTACCGTTGTATGTCGACGCCACCAGCGCCAGTTCTATGGCGACCGCGCGCAAGTGCAACGCACCCGCCCCGGGACAATAATGCGGGTAAGTGTCATCACCATGAATTGGCACGCCGAGGTGATTCATCACCACCCGCAGCTGATGAGTATGGCCGGTGAGCGGCTGCAGCTCATAGACGGCCACACCTGCTGCGCGGGTAGCCAACTTCCGAATGCGAGTCACTGTGGCCCGTGCTCCGGCAGCGTCCACAACGCGAACCTGCGGATCGTCTTTGATTTTGAGCATCGGCAGACGCAGCTCACGCCACCGGGCATCGACGTAGGGAGTATCCGCGGCCAACGCCTGATAAGTCTTTGATACCTCCCGGCGCTGGAACTGGGACTGCAAGAACCCGCGAGTGGCCGGGTTCCGAGACAGCACCAGCAGGCCGCGCGTATCACGATCCAAGCGGTGAGCAGCCACCAACTCGGGCTCGTCCATACGCACGCGCAAAAGAGACTGCACGGTAGCGCGCAACAGGCGACCATTAGGCGTAGACGGCAGCCCATGGGGTTTGTCTACCACCACAGCATCCGGCCCGGAATACAGAATTGGTATCTCCGCAGCCAAAAGCTCGGCAGGCTCTTCTGGGAAGTCGGGATACACCCATGCGGGCGTCGCAACGGGGAGCCCCAGCCCCGGGGCCAAGAGGGTACCCGGCGCAAAAGGCGAATCTCCGGCTGCGGCGGCGAAGTATGTGCGTCCATCGTCGGGCACATGGCCTCGCAGCATCTTCTTTACTGCGGGTACGCCATGGCGTGGCGGCGGGCGCCAGCGTTGCAGGGCGGGAATGGCAGACAGCCCCCTTACAAACTAGCTTGGCATTTACGCGTCGCTGGTTAAGCGACGAGCGGCGACCTCAATCCTTTCATCAGTGGCGGTCAGGCCTACACGGACGAAGTTCTTGCCCTTCGGGCCGTAGAAATCGCCGGGAGCCACCAAAATGCCCTTGTCCGCTAGCTCCGCGACAGTCTCCCGGCCATCGCGTCCCTGGGTTGCCCACAGGTAAAGGCCACCGTCCGAGTACTCAATGTCGTACCCGGCCTCGATCAGGGCTGCGCGCAGAAGCTCCCGGCGGTTTTTGTAAAGCTCCTTCTGCAGCAGCTCGTGGCCATCCTCTTCCAAAGCAGCAACCATGGCGGACTGGATCGGCCCGGGGTTCATCAATCCTGCGTGGCGGCGGATTCCCAGCAACTCCTGGATAAGCTCGCCATCGCCAGCCAACCAACCCGCCCGATAGGAAGCCAAGTTAGAGGTCTTGGACAGCGAATGCACGGCGATGAGATTGGTAAAGTCACCGCCACAGACCTCCGGATCCAGAATCGACAAAGGTCGCTCCTCGCCCCACCCCAGCCCCAAGTAGCACTCATCGGAAACGATGACGGTGCCGCGCTGGCGGGCGAATTCTACAAACTTGCGCAGGTGATCCGCGCCCAGCACCTGACCGTGCGGATTGGCCGGAGAGTTCAGATAGATCAACGCTGGAGTCTGCGGCCCCAGCTTCAACAGAGAGTCACTGCGCAGCACCTCCGCCCCAGCCAGGCGGGCGGATACCTCGTAGGTCGGGTAAGCCAACTCTGGGATCACTACCGTGTGACCTGCGCCAATACCCAGAAGGGTCGGCATCCAGGCGATGGCCTCCTTGGTGCCGATGACGGGTAGCACATTGGTGTCGGCGTCCAAGCCAGTAACGTGGAAGCGGCGCTCCATCGCCCCCACGATGGCAGCGCGCAGGGCGGGTGTGCCCTTTGTTTGCGGATAACCAGGTTCCGCCGCGGATTCGGTCAGCGCCAGCTGGATAGCCGGAGAAACCGGATCGACAGGAGTGCCGACCGACAAATCCACGATCCCATCGGGATGGCTCGAAGCCTTGGCCTTAGCCTCAGCAAGTGAGTCCCAGGGGAAGTCGGGCAGTCGGTCGGCTACTGGGGTGCGCTTGAAGGTCATGCTTGTACTCTATACCGCATGTCTCTTACGCCCGGCGCTACCCGGTGGAAATGTGGGCGTCACAAAGAAAAAGCCTAAGCCTGCGGCGGCAAAGCGGCGATCAGCTCCGCGTCGAAGTCCTGCGGCCCCAGCTTGGCGGCACCGCCTGGGGAACCCAGATCGTCGAAGAACGCGGCGTTCGCATCGTTGTACTCTTCCCACTCGTCTGGCACATCGTCTTCGTAGAAGATGGCTTCAACCGGGCACACCGGCTCGCAGGCGCCACAGTCGACGCACTCGTCGGGGTGAATGTACAGGGAACGCTTGCCCTCGTAGATGCAGTCAACGGGGCACTCTTCTACGCAAGCGCGATCCATCACGTCTACACAGGGCTGCGCGATCGTGTAGGTCATCGTCTAATTACCTACCCTTTCTGGAAAGTTCGTCATACTCTCACAAGAGCTCTTTTAGGCTTCTATTCTGTCACTTCAGCGGTTCCAGAGAAAACTGAGGGCGAAGCGGCCATGCAGCCGCTGCCATACCGACTACAAGCAGCAGCATAGACCACACGGTCTGTGGCATTAACGTCGCCTCGCCGAAAGGCAGCTCCGGCCACATGACCGCCAGCAGGTAACCGGCTAGCCAGACAAGCGCGGGAATCCCGGCGATCAGTTTGTTATCCGTCCACAAAAGGGCGGTCTTCGTCACCGCACGGTTGAAGAACAACGCAAACAAGATCGTCCACGGCAACGGCACCAGCATGTCCCCCACCGTAATGCGCGAACCGATGTAGAGAACGCTGATGAACAGCCCAAACAGGGCGCCAATGGAGAGCCATACTATTCCGGAGATACGCTCGGCACGCGTTGTATCCTGACGTGCTTGGGCTTTAGTGGGGTGGCCCCAGTTCGGCTCGTCTTTCAGGCTTGAGGTCGTGCTTTTCTTAGCGTTCACGTCGATCTATCCTACTGTCCATCCGCAGTGACCTCTTCGCCTAGTGCTTGTGCGAAGAAATCCGTTGGCGTGCCGGGGCGCGTCCAGCCCACGCGATAGCTCTCGCTATTGAGCAGTGGCTGCGCAATAAGGTTGGACAGGCAGAACAGCGTGGTGGCAGTAGCGGCCGGTGGGTTCGAGGTCCGCGTCTGGTCGTTAACATCTGAGGACGAGCCATCGGCTACCCAAATCTGGGTGGCGTGTGCGCGCATGGCGGCCTGCTTGCTGGCGACGTCTGCTGGAGTGCCGTGTACCACCAGATCGACCTTTGAAGAGGGAACGGAGGCGATCTCCCCCGCTGTGGGGAGACGCCATCCCTCCGGTACCATCGCCGGGTCACCCTCTAGGCCCTGCATTCCCTCCGCGAACTTCTCTTCTTCTGTGACACACCAGAGAACCTGGTTCGGAACACAGTCGCTCGAGTTTTGGCTCATCCGTTGTACCGCTGCGTGCACAATCTGGTGTGCTCGCTTGTGGTCGGGGTGGCCGTATCCGCCATCGGCGGCGTAGGTCAAAATCACGTCGGGGCGAATGTGCTGAATCTGCTCGATCAGCTGTTCCACCTGGGCTTCGAAGGCAGCATCGGAAGGTGAGCTTGCGCCCTCCGGCACACGTGCGAACGCCCGCGGGCGGCGGATCGACTCGCTGCCTTCCATTCCGGAATCTCGCCATGCTCCGCATCCACCCAGAAGGTTCGGATCGTGCTCAATCCCCAACGCGGTCAAGGCACGCTGTAGCTCAGCGATGCGGTAGCCTCCGAGCATTCCCGTTCCGTTTTCATTCTGCTGGGCGTCGACGAGGGCTTGGTATTTCTCCCCAATCACCTCGCCTTCTTCGCCGAGGGTACAGGTCACGACGGCCACATCATGTCCAAGCCGCCGTGCCTTCGCCAGCGCCAGCCCCGTCCACAGAGTTTCGTCGTCGGGGTGTGCGTGTACCGCCATCACGGTGATTTTCTGCGTGGTTGCGGGAGTACGAGTCACGAGCTAATTCTCCTCAAGGGCGTTTTCGGCGGCGTTGCGATTGACTTCCTCGATGGGCTTTAAGGTCCATTGCGGGGCCGAGATTAGCAGTGAGCTGCTGTCGTCTAAAGGCCAATCCTCTAGCCCTGCTGTCGGGCCTTCGAGCCGATCGGAAGCCACTACCGTATAGCGGTCAGACATAATCGGGAGCACAGTCGACATCTCGGCAATCCGATCGTCCAGCTGAGTGCGCTCCTGCGACAGTTCACCTCGCCCCTCGCCCAGCTTTACAAGGCGTTCTTGCAGGTCACGATCGCAGGTACCACTCAGGTTGCCGCCTGTGGCTCTGTGTGGAGACGACGCCCCCTCGCTGCTACCCTCTTCACGTTCAGCTGGGTCTGACGCGCCGGTGTCGCTGGGCGGTGTGCTGGAATCATCCTGGTCTAGTGGCTTAATACAACCGTATTGCACCAGATAGTCGGATACGGCCTGGGGGCTGCGCTGCCATGTCACCACACCATCGACTATTCCGTTCTCCACCTCGGATCCCAGTGTTTCTGCTGCCTTTGCAGTGCGCACGGTAGCGGGGATCCCCAAGTGCAGCAGTTGATCCACCACCGAACGGGCGGCATCCACCGCCACCTGGTCGTCGGTAACCGCACCGATAACGATGCCGTTGGGACGCTTATCAGAAACCACGTTCGGCGGTTGTTTATCTGAAGTCTTTGGGGCGACATTCCACGGCGGAGCCTCAATCTTCGGATCGCCTGAAATGATCTGAGCGATCTTCTCTGGCTTTATAGCCCCCAACACTCGACGTCGGGTTTCTCGGTCGGAAAAGATCGGACTGGTTTGATTGAGCTGCAGGTTTAGCTGCACTCCACGGGACGTATTACGAACTCGCGTGAAGGGAAGCTGGTCCAAGGCAAGTTCAGTCGTCGCCGACTTGTGCGCCATGTACAACTGCAACTGCTGGGTGCGCATCATCTGCACACCCGTTGATTCGTCCGGAACGGCAGTGAAACGAATGATGTCAGTCTTCGCCGCCTTCGCGCCCCAGTAGCGGTCATTCCGTTGCAGCTCCAGCAGGCCGCGTCCTTCATCCACGGATTTCACGGAGTACTGCCCCGCCGACGCGACGGAGCCTCCGTCCATCATTGTGGCGAAACTGCGCCCCTCCGCGCGGTAGATATGGCTCGGGAGAAGATAGGTAAAGAGTCGCTTCCAGGCGGTCAAAGGTTGATCGAAAGTGACCTTGAAGCTCTTTTCTTTTTTCCCCGGCTCGATGGAAGTGACGTGCTGGTATAAGCCCTTCGCCTCTGCAAGAGGTTCATTCATGATCGCCTCGTGGAGGTATTGGAAGTCAGAAACCGTGATTGGCGTGCCATCTGACCACTGTGCCTCTGGCTGGAGGGTGTAGGTGACCTCTGTGGGGTGCGATTCATCGTTCGGAGTAATCTCGCGAATCAAATCATTGTTGAGATTCTCCCCCAGCGATCCAAAGGTGTACACGCTAGGCAGGGTTAGATCCGCCACTGCGGCAACCACCGGGTTCCGGTTCCCAACCAGATGCGGGTTGAGGTTGCTAGTGAAGCGGTCCACTCCAACCGCAATCTCGCGCAGGCTTTCATCCACCGGCTGGGGCTGCTGAGTCTTGGTCGACGACGACGGATCATCAACCGTCGGCGCCTCGCCGGGATTAGCTTGGCAGGCTACCAGTGACAGTGCGAGGGTCGCGGAAGTTAGCGTGGTTGCAACAGTGGGCGTCACACCCCACATACCTCGTCGACGCGACGCAGCGCGACGACTCCCCCTCGATGTAAAAGACGAGGAGGAGGACGAAGAGAAAGAGGAAAAGAGCGAGTACAAGAGCCTGATTAGGAGTTGTTGTTGCGCTGCTTTTCGCGGGAACGGGCGCGGGCGCGCTCGGTCGCGTTGAGGATTACCTTACGCACGCGAACGACCTCCGGGGTGACCTCGACGCACTCGTCGAAACCACAGAACTCCATGGCCTCTTCCAGAGTCAGAGTACGAGCCTTTGCCAAGGTCACCGTTGCGTCAGCTGTCGCCGAACGCATGTTCGTCAGCTTCTTTTCCTTGGTGATGTTGATGTCCATGTCCTCGTCGCGGTTATTCGCGCCGACGACCATGCCCTCATAGGCTTCCGCGCCCGGTTCGACGAAGAAGGTACCGCGGTCGGCCAGCTGGATCAGCGCGTAGGCGGTGATCTGGCCGGAGCGGTCGGCAACCAAGGAGCCGGAGGCGCGTCCCTTGATTTCGCCTGCCCATGGCTCGTAACCAGCGGAGTAGCTGTTGGCGATACCGGTGCCGCGAGTTTCGGTCATGAATACGGTACGGAAACCAATCAGGCCGCGGGCTGGAACAACGAACTTCATGCGAACCCAGCCGGTGCCGGTATTGTCCATCGACTCCATGCGACCCTTACGGGCGGCCAACAGCTGGGTGACAGCACCCAGGTGCTCTTCGGGAACGTCGATGACCAGATTCTCGAAAGGCTCGTGAACGGTGCCGTCGATGGTGCGGGTAACCACCTGCGGCTTACCGACGGTCAGCTCGAAACCTTCGCGACGCATGGTCTCCACGAGCACGGACAAGGCCATCTCGCCACGCCCCTGTACCTCCCAGGCATCCGGACGCTCCGTGGGCAAGACGCGCAGAGAAACGTTACCGATCAGCTCCTGATCCAGGCGAGCCTTAACCATACGGGCGGTTAGCTTGTCGCCACCGCCACGGCCTGCCATCGGGGAAGTGTTCACACCGATCGTCATGGAGATCGCGGGCTCGTCAACGGTAATGCGCGGCAGGGCGACTGGGTTCTCCGGGTCGGCGAGCGTATCGCCGATCATGATGTCCTCGATACCGGAGATAGCGGCAATGTCGCCGGCGATCATCTCTTCAGCCGGTACGCGCGTCACGCCCTCCGTGCGCAGCAGCTCTGCAACCTTGGCAGTCTTGACGTGCTCATTGCCATCCTCATCGTAGTGGATCCAGGCAACCTGCTGCCCCTTGCGCAAGCGGCCCGAGTGGATTCGAACCAGGCCAATGCGTCCCAGGAAGGAAGAGGAGTCCAGGTTAGTAACGTGTGCCTGCAGTGGGCCGTCAACATCAGCGGACGGCTCTGGCAAAACGTCGTAGAGAACGTCGAATAGCGGCTGCAGATCCTCGGAGTCCGGAACGTTGCCGTTGCCAGGGTTTTCGGTAGAGGCCTTGCCCTCGCGACCGGAGGTGTATAGAACCGGCAGGTCCAATAGCTGTTCCGCAGCTTCTGCCGCTTCCTCGTCCTCCAGAGTAGACGCCAGTTCCAGGAGCAGATCCTGGGATTCCTCAACGACCTCATCAATACGAGCATCCGGGCGGTCGGTCTTGTTCACACAGATAATCACCGGCATTTTTGCGGCCAGAGCCTTGCCCAGCACGAAACGGGTCTGCGGAAGCGGACCCTCAGAGGCGTCAACAAGCAAAACCACACCGTCGACCATGGACAGGGCACGCTCGACTTCACCGCCGAAATCGGCGTGGCCGGGGGTGTCGATCACGTTAATGATCAGGTCGCTGCCGTCTTTACCCAGACCCTTGCGGTGAATGGCGGTGTTCTTCGCCAGGATCGTAATGCCCTTTTCCTTTTCCAGGTCGCCAGAGTCCATCACGCGCTCTTCCACTTCGCCGTGCGAAGAGAAGGCACCGGACTGGTGCAGCATTGCGTCCACGAGGGTGGTTTTGCCGTGGTCGACGTGCGCGACGATGGCGACATTACGGAATTCAGTCAAAGACACAGATCCGAACTTTCCTTTATTTGGGGTCAGGTTTGATGTGCAAAGTAGGCGCTCCTGAGACAGGGGCCAGGGGAACCCTTCACAGCCTACTCCTTTGGCTTCCTAGAATAACGCATAGGACGCAAAGAAGTTTTTCCCAAAACCGCGAGAAATGCCCCTTGGGCGGTGCTATTGTTTACAAAAGGTTTCTACTGGATCCCACCATTAGTTACCCATGTTACTCACGTGACAAATGTTACTCGTGTGACTATTGTTGTTGGCATCCCTGTCTAAACCGCACTAGACACAACAGATTTAGACCCCGAAAGGTTCACCGTGGCTTTCTCTCGACGCTTGACCCGTGCCGCTGCTGCACTGACCACTGCCTGCGCACTGGCAGTCCCGACCGTGGTGGCTCCCGCAACCGCTGGCGCCCAGGTACAGGGCTCCATCGATCACTTGGGCCGCCCCGCGCCCCACGTCCTGAATCAAATCGAGGCTTTCGCCAACAACCCACAGCTGCCACCGAAAGTGAAGGCTTCCCTCAAGAAGCTGGTCGGCTTCTTCCGCGGTGACGGCAAGCCGGGCGTTGACGTTCCTAAGAACGCTCCTGCGTTTACCCAGTTCGGCTGGCCGACCGTTTCGGGCAAGTGCATCGGCGGTAAGAACAAGGCCGTCGGCACCGCCATGGGCGTCCCCGGCCCCGCCAAGCTTCCACTCCCGGGCATCGGCGCCGGTGAAGTCAACTTCGTCTTCACCGCTATGGGCACCGGGACCGTGGCAAAGAAGCAGACTGCTGCTATGAACGTCCACTGGATCAACATCAACACTGGCAAGATGGGCCGCACCCCACTGCGCTACACCGGTATCAACCCGAAGGGACCAGCCACCGTCAACGGTGTTGCCAAGACCGGTCGCGGCACCGTCATCGCCCTGCTGGAAGGTGGCGTGACCACCCACGAGAAGGAGTCCGGCAACTCCAACTGCAGCTTCCTGCCGACCGCAGCGCTGCTGCACGTCTAAGAGCTTCGAGCTAGACCTCCGGGCTGCAAGCCCCCTCGGCCGCGCCTTCCTGCGCGGCCTTTTTCATACCTTCGGCCTTTACCCACACCTCGCCGTATTCCCCCGGACTCCACTCCCACCCGCTCACCACATTAATCTGAAACGATGGCTGACCTGCACAAAGTAAAACAAGAGACCTTCGACCTCTCCCACGCGATCAATATCGACCCGAAGGGCTTCGAACGCGCCGTCGACGCCTACGAGCTGTCCCCCAACCAGCCCGCGGCTGTGCAGTCTGGCACTGCCAACCCCAACCCGGTGCTCTACATGCGCCGCCCCACTCCTGGCCACCCACGCTTCCATTATCTCGAATCCTGGCTAGTCCCCCGCCTGGACATTCGCCTCAACAAATTCCACTTCTTCGACGGGATCGAGCCCACGCAGGACCTCTATATAGACATCGCCTTTATCGAGATTGATGACGCCACCACCCCACCAACCTGGCGCACCCGCGATATTTACGTGGATGTGGTGACGCACCTCCGCGAGTCCCCTTCTCCGGAACAGGCTCAGGCGAGCTCTAGCTACGCCCCGGGCACATCTTCAAAGACGAAAGTCCAGGTACTGGACCTGGACGAGTTGGGCGAAGCACTCCTGGCGGGTTACATCACCGCCGACGAGGCCCGCCGAGCTCTGGACTCCGCCCAGCGACTGCTGGATGGGCTGCACAAGTACGGCAGCGTGGCAAAATGGCTGGCCGCTCAAGGCATCCACCTTCGTCGCGCTGCCTAAGCCAGCCACGAGTTTAAACAGACTAGTACCTCGGGCGCTTCTCGCAGCCTACGCCATCGCCGTCACGGTCAAAGCGGCTAGAGAAACCTGCATCCCTCTGGTAGATCGGACGCCCCAAACGATTCCAAACGTCCTTACAGTTCTGGTAGTAGACGTTCTGCGCACGCGCTGGAGCCGGGCGCTTAGCCGGAGCAGGTCGCTTAGCTGGAGCCGGCTTGGCAGCAACGGGCTTCTTAGCTGGTGCCGGCTTAGGCGCCTTCTTCACTGGTGCCTTCTTTGCCGGTGCAGGTTTCGCCGGAGCCTTCTTCGCCGGAGCGGGAGGCGCAGGTGGATTAGGGATCAAGCCGGGCAGAGGATTGGGGATCAGTCGAGACTGAACCGCCCAGTTCACACCCGCAGCAATCAAAGCCCCCACCGCAAGGCTTCCGACAATCGCACCAATAACCGTCTTCAAGTCAGTGGACCCAACTGGCTTGGAGCTTAGCTCTGCACCCTGCGAATCAGTAGAGGGATCCTCATTATCTTCAGAGCCAGGTTCCCCGCTGTTATCCGGGTTTTCCGCCCCGGGATTGGGTGCCCCCTGAGAGGAGGAATTTACTGGAATACCTGCTGCATTATCCTGTGCAGCAGCTGGGGAGATACCGCCCATGACCAGGCTGACCGAAAGCGCAGCCACGATTACTTTTTTCATCATGACGTAAGAATAGACCGCTTTCTAACCCTGCTCTAAGCAAGGGCTTAAGAAGGGGTAGTTTTTACTACCCCCACCGCTAAGCCAAGATCTGGCGGCCCATCACCATGCGGCAGATCTGGTTGGTGCCTTCGTAGATCTGGGTGATCTTCGCATCGCGCATCATGCGCTCCAGCGGGAAGTCGCGAGTGAAGCCGTAGCCACCGAGCAGCTGAACGGCGTCGACAGTGACTTGCATGGCAACGTCAGAGGCAAAAGCCTTGGAGCCTGCAGCCATGAGACCCAGCTTGGCGCCGTCCTCGGCTACACCGCGCTCGGCATTGGAAGCGGCGGTGTAAATCATCAGACGGGCAGCGTCAATCTTCATCTTCATGTCTGCCAGCATGAACTGGGTGTTCTGGAAGTCGGCGATTGCCTTGCCGAACTGCTTACGCTCCTTCACATAAGCCACTGCCTGGTCGAACGCACCCTGTGCGATACCCAGCGCCTGCGCGCCGATGGTCGGGCGGGTGTGGTCCAGGGTCTGCAGGGCGGTCTTGAAACCGGTACCTTCCTCGCCGATCATGCGGGAAGCTGGAACGCGGCAGTTCTCAAACAGTAGTTCTGCCGTTGGAGACCCCTTAATGCCCAGCTTGTGCTCGTAACCGGAAACACTGAAGCCCGGGTCATCCTTGTGCACCATGAATGCAGAAATGCCGCGTGCACCAGCCTCCGGATCAGTTACAGCCATGACGGTGTACCACGTGGACTTACCACCATTGGTGATAAAGCACTTGGAGCCGTTGATTACCCACTCGTCACCTTCGCGGACAGCGCGGGTCTTCATCGCTGCGGCGTCAGAACCAGCCTCGCGCTCCGTAAGAGCGTAAGAAGCCATCGCACCGTTAGCGATATCCGGCAGAACCTCCTTCTTCAACTCTTCAGAGCCCTGGAGGATCAGCCCCATGGTTCCCAACTTGTTCACGGCCGGGATCAGGGAGGAGGACGCACAAACGCGAGCTACTTCTTCGATGACGATAACGGCTGCGAGGGAGTCGCCACCCTGGCCGCCGTACTCCTCCGGTACGTGGATGGCGTTGAAACCAGCGGCGTTCAGGGCATCCAGCGCTTCCTGTGGGAAGCGTTCCTCTTCGTCTACGTCCTTGGCGTACGGTGCAATCTGCTGCTCAGCGAGATCACGGATAGCCTCGCGCAGAGCAATGTACTCGTCCGGTAGACGGAATGGTTCGAAATCAGGGTTGAAGCCCATGGTTAATTCTTCGCCTCTCTAGCAGTGAAGTTGAGAACGTTCTTTCCCACCGAGTGTAATGCGCTCCGGCGCGTCGGTGATTTGAAAGCGATAATTCCATATGGATTTTAACGCCGGCGCATCGGCCTTTGAATGCTGCAACATCACCGTCCTCTCACCTTTCGATAACAAAATGGGCAGCCTCATTGGCCACATACGCACCAGCCCTTTACAGTGATAAATATGAAGAGCCTACGCCGTCGCCCGGTCACGTTCCGTACTCGCAGCCCGCGGGCCGCTTTTACCACCGGTGCTGCCGCCTTGCTACTTGCCGGTACTGCACTGACTTTGGGAGCCTGCGAGGACGAGGACACCACCCCCTCCGAGGCCGCCTCTGTTCAAAGCCAGAGCGCAAACGACAACTCCGCTCAAGCCCTTGCGGATCAGAAAGCCAACAGCACTGGCAGCACCGCCAGCAAGACCGACGACGGCTCCGTCGGCAAGGGCGGCATGTGCGCCACCAACGATCTGGAAATCACCACTGCAGACTCACAAGGTGCAGCTGGTTCTACCCTCGTGAATGTGGTGTTTAAAAACACCTCCACTGAACCCTGTTCGATGCGTGGCTTCCCCGGTGTGTCAATGGTCACCAACCACAATGGCACCCAGCTAGGTAAGCCCGCCCAACGTGAAAAGGGCGCTCCTAGCGAGACTGTAAAGCTTGATCCCGGTACATCCGCCATTGCTGGCGTAAAAATCACACAGACCGGCGCCCTTGACCCTAAGGACTGCAAGGCACAAAAGGCAGATGGCCTCCGCGTGTATCCCCCGGAGCAAACCAAGGCAGCATATGTGCCCATGAAGGGGCTGGAAGGCTGCTCCGGCGACGTAGAGTACCTCTCCGTGCAGCCCGTCAGCCTAGACAACCAAGCGGGCGATCAAAACTAGCTGCATTAGCAAACGGCTTCATTACTCACCGATATCTCACACCCACATCTCACTCCACACTGTGCACACCACACCTTCCACCCCTCCCCCGTCCCGCTCCTTCACGTCCCGGTCCTCTCGGCCACGCGACCACAAGTTCACTGCACTGTTAGGCGCGTTGGCCGTTGTTTCGCTTGTCGTCCGTGCTCTCCAACTCAGCCAGCGCACGTTCTATTGGGACGACTTCCTCATCCCAGCCACGTTCGACGGCGGATCCTTCGGTGATTACTTCACTAACTACGACGGTCACCTCATGCCCGCGTCGGCGCTTATTCAAGTACTAGCCCATCACCTAGCGCCACTGAACTGGCTGCTCCCGGCCTCGCTTTTGTTGCTCTTTAGCGCCCTTGCTGCGGCACTGTGGGCTGTGTTCTGTATCCGTCTTACCGGTCGCAGCATCACGACCGTAGGACTCTACGCCGCCCTACTTTTCAGCCCTTTTCTCATGGACGCCGCCGGATGGTGGTCCGCCGGCATCAACGCCCTGGCCTGGCAGATCGGCATGGCTGGATTCCTCCTGTGCTTGTTTGCCGCCCATCGGAGTTTCGCCTATAGCTTCGCTGCCACCGTCATACTGCTTTTAGCACTGCTCTTTACGGAAAAAGCGCTCACCATCGTTCCTGCAGCGATCGCCCTAGCGTTGCTAGCTGGCCTACCCCGGCGCGACCTGCTTCGCTTCTTCGCAGCCCCGGGTGCACTTTTCATCGCTTGGTCGCTGCTCTTCCTAACCCTTTCCCCACTGCCTGCTGAAACCCCGGCGCGTCAGACGCTCTGGTCGACGCTTCCCAATAGCCTCCTCACCACCGTGCTGCCCGGAATGCTCGGAGGACCATTGTCTTGGGATCGTTGGTCCCCGTCTAGCGCGTTTGCCACAGCTCCGCCGTGGTGGGGCATCACCAGCGCGGTACTCATCGCCCTCAGCGTCGCATTGTGGCTACGTCGCGATACTCGCCGTCGCTGCTTGGGGCTGCTGACGATCCTGGCATACCTCGCCATCATCTATGCCCTGCTCAGCCGAGCACGCAACAGCACCGGAACCTCTGGCCTGCTGTTGTGCTCTATGCACTACTTCGCTGACTGGTTTACCTTCGCCGTACTGGCAATCGGTTGTTGTGCCCTTTCTTTTGGACGCCCCCACGTCCCCACCGGCCGCGCCACCAGCACGGGCACGAGACGACGCCTCTGGGTAGGGGTAGGCGTGATCCTCGTTGCTTTCAGCATCAGTCTTGTTTCGACCTTCACCTGGGTTCGCGCTTGGGACAATGATCGGACCGCGGATTACCTAGCCAACCTGCGCGCTGCCACCAAGCTGGATGGGTCGGGTGAGCCACCGCAGCTCATGGAACAACCAGCGCCACTGGATATTCTCACCCCTGTAGTAAATCCATATGACCGAGTTTCCACCCTGACTGGCCAGCCGGCTGTCACCCAGTTAGACCACGAACCACAGATAATCGACGAATCCGGAAAACTGGTAGCTGCGGAAGTGGTGGCGTCGGCAACAAGCAATCCTGGGAAAGAACCCGAGTGCGGAGTACGTATCCGCGCAGGGCAATCCCGCGCTATCTTGCTGGATAAATCCCTGCCTTTCGGTGACTGGACCTGGCAACTCAATGCGACGGCAACTTCCGACATGACATTGACGATCACCACCCCCAACGGTCTGGAGGATGCCGAACAAACCGAACAGCGTGCCACCCAAGCCCAGGTGGACACACAACTCAAGCCCCGCTGGGTACGAGTTTCGGGCGGTGGCGGAATCCTGCTTGTACGTGCAGAGGTGGCGGATCGCCACAGTCGGGGCGGAGAAGACGACTTCGTATGTATTGGTGCTGGAGGCATCGGCCCGCTGGCGGAAAAGCGCAGCGCGGAATAGAGCTCCGTCCTATCCCGTTGAGAGAAACTGGAGCCGTTTTACGGCTAGCGAAGAAGCAAACACAAAAGGAGGACTGCAAGAATGTCTAACGCTCAGAATGTGATGATCCTCGGAGGCCACGGCAAGGTGGCATTGAAGGCGTCGCCCCAGATCGTCAAGGCCGGCCACACTGTCACCTCCGTAGTGCGCAACCCCGATCACGTAGCAGATGTGGAGGCTACCGGCGCGAAAGCCGTCGTACAGGACATCGAGCAACTAGACGTTGCCGGCTTCGAAAAGCTCTTCGCCGATCAGGATGTCATCATCTGGTCCGCGGGCGTCGGCGGTGGCGACGATGCACGCACCCTGCGCGTCGACCGGGACGCCGCAATCCGCTCCATCGACGCGGCAGGTTCAAAGCGCTACATCATGGTCAGCTACTTCAACTCCCGCGCCGACCACGGTGTGCCGGAGGATCACTCCATGTTCACCTATTGTGAGGCGAAGGCAGCCGCGGACGATCACCTGCGTGATTCGGCAGCCCAATGGACGCTCGTCGGGCCGTCTGCCCTGACGTTGGAGGAACCGACCGGTAAAATCGAGACTCGTGCGCCTAAGGCGGATGGAACCGCCAACGACGGCGATGCACTGAAGTCCAGCCAGGTCTCTCGTGCTGATGTCGCAACCGTCATTGCACAGGTTGTCGATCGCCCGGAGCTGGCCGGCCACTTTATTGAATTTAATAACGGCGATACCCCCATCGATGAGGCTCTCGGCGCACACGCAGGGAACTAAGCGGGGCTTTTGCCGAAAAATAGCCGAGCACACCCGTTCACTGCTCGGCTCTGAAAGGAAAGAGATTTCACCATGGCAGCTGGCCTTGCGGCTCTGTTAGACGATATTGCTCTTATCGCCAAGAAGGCCGCGGCCACGACGGATGACGTCGCTGCTATGGCGGGACGCACTTCTACGAAGGCAGCCGGGGTTGTTATTGATGACGCCGCAGTCACCCCGAAGTTCGTTGCCGGTGTAACCCCGGCGCGTGAGTTGCCCATCATTTGGAAGATCACCAAGGGCAGCCTGGTCAACAAACTGGTTATCATCCTGCCGATCATCCTCTTGCTCAGTTGGTTGCTGCCTGGCGCCCTTACTCCCCTCCTCATGCTCGGTGGCTTCTACCTGTCCTATGAAGGCGCGGAGAAGGTCCTCCATAAGCTTGGTCTGGGTGGGCATGAAGAAGACACAGCGGATACAGAGAACTCAGCGGACGCAGAAACCCCAGAAGACGCAGACAACGCAGACAACGCAGCCCAATCAGAGGATGCGTTGGTCCGTGGCGCGGTATTCACCGACCTCATCCTGTCCGCAGAGATTATGGTGATTTCGCTCAACGAGGTTGCTGACCAGCCCTTGCTGAACCGCACGCTGGTTCTGATTATCGTTGCCCTGCTCATCACTTTTGCGGTCTATGGTCTTGTCGGTCTACTCATCAAGATCGATGACATGGGATTGGCGTTGATGAGCAAGGAGGGTGCAAGCGAGGGGACGAAAAAATTCGGCCGTCTGCTTGTCCAGGGCATGCCGAAACTGCTCACCGCCATTGGCATCATTGGCACTTTGGCTATGTTGTGGGTCGGCGGGCACATTTTGCTCGTAGGTCTAGACGAACTCGGCCTGCACTGGCCCTATGAAAAGGTTCACCATGTGGTGGAGCGCGTCGAACACCTCGGTGGCGCAGTAACTTGGTTTACCGAGACTGGCTTTAGCCTGATTTTCGGACTGATCATCGGCGCAATTATCGTGGCGGTGGTCGCTGGGGTGAAGAAACTGCGTTCCCGATAGGCCGGCGCACGACAAAGGTATTTAAAGCCAAAAATACTAGGAGGCTCTGACATGTCCGCCAAGGAAGTAGCCCTCGTCCTCGAAGGCGGGGGGATGCGAAATAGTTACACGGCGGCCTGTATCGACCAGCTGCTAGAACACAATATTGAGTTCGGCTGGGTCGGGGGTATCAGTGCCGGAGCCTCTCACACCGTGAACTTCCTTTCCGGGGATCGGAAGCGTGCCCGCGAATCCTTTGTTGAATTCGGCGGTCACCCGAAGTCTGGAGGGTTTAAGTCTCTCCTGCGCGGCAGTGGCTACTTCAATGCGGAGTACATCTACGAAACCGCCGGAGCACCAGGCAACGACCTTCCCTTCGATTGGGAAACCTTCCAACGTTCCTCCTCCCAGATGTGCATCGGAGCTACCCGTGCTGATAACGGCGAGACGGTGTACTGGCGACGCGAGGACGTCAAGGATCTTCCCGACCTCATGCGCAAGGTGCGAGCCAGCTCCACGCTGCCGGGGCTTATGCCGGTGCCGACTATTGATGGCGTGGATTATGTCGATGGTGCCCTTGGGGAGTCCGGTGGCCTGATCCTCGACGCTGCCATCGAAGATGGTTTTGAGAAGTTCCTGGTTCTGCGTACCAAGCCCAAGGGATACGTTCGCCCAGCGCTTCGCAGCCCGCAGCTGGTGCGCGCGCTTTTGCGCAAGCGTCCCGCCGTCGCCCAGGCAATGATTGATCGTCCGCCGAAGTACAATCTAGCTTCCGACAAGATCGCAGAGCTGGAATCAAAAGGGCAGGCTTTGGTTTTTTATCCAGAAAAGATGCAGGTCAGCAATACTGAGCGCCGTCTGGATCGGCTAGAAAAATCTTGGCAGGACGGGATGGAGCAGACCAAGCGCGAGTGGGATAAGTGGATGGAGTTCCTCGGCGAGGCCTAGAGGAAGCTCAACAGCCCCAACACAATCAACATCGCTGCCACCACATAGCCTGCCAGCGCCACCATCTGCTCCTTGCGATGGCGCAGCCCGTCGATAAACTTCGCCAAACCACTATTCGGTTTCCTTAAAACCATGCCCAGTGCGATTGCAGAGAGCGCAGGCAGGCTGAGTGCGAGCGTGGCGTAAAGAACCACCGTCAGATATTTCGCGAAAGTGCTGATCTCCACCGTGCTTAGATAGGCTAGGCCAGCGAAAAACGGCGCCGACGTTGCGGACTGCACCAGTCCCAGCACCATGCCTGAAAGAAAGGTGCTTAGCGATGCCCTGCGGAGGGGCTTAGCCAGACGGTTGATCATAGGGCTCGGGTCGCCGCCTCGTAGCGTCAAAAAGGCACTAAGAAGACCGATTGCAATAAGCACCAGGCCAAAAATCGGCGACGCCAAAGCCGTCTGCACGACATCCTCAATGCCATTAAAGAGCAGAAGCGTTAACAAAGACAGCAGGAGTACGCCGCACCAGTCCCCCGCCACCAGCACGGCAGCAATGGGGCTATAACGCCGCGGCTGCGGATGCATGACTGCAATAGCGAAAAGCACGCCGATTAATAGGACGTTGACGGAATCAGCCAACGCGAAACTCACGGCGTGCAGCATGCGACAAAGATCCTTTCGAGGGCTCTCCGCGATACCTCAATTGGTGTGCGGAGAAGGTTGGAACTCTAGCGAACTTTAGCCAACCTTGCGACCGTGAACAAGGAAGTACACGGCGCCGCTCAAGACGACCAGCCCGGCCAACATTGCATACATGGCCTGGTAGCTGGTGGAAGAAACAATCATGCCTAGCAGGATAGGACCAAAGCCAACACCCACATCCAGGAGCAAGAAAAGCGTGGAAATACCCGCGCCCATCTGGTGCGGCTCCACCGCCTTAACAGCAATCGCCTGTGCGGCTGGCATCAGCGAACCATAGCCCAGGCCAGTGAGAGCACCGGCCAGGATGACCATCCAATCCTGTGTAGACGATGCCAGCACAACCAAAGCAATCGCGAAGGTCACCAATCCCAGATAGACGACAATATTGTCGCCCTTTTCATCCTGCACTTTGCCCAAAATGAAACGCATGACCAACGTGACCAAGGCATAGGCAAGGAAGAAGTATTGGGCACCGGTGACCAGATCGTTGCGTTCAGAGAAGCTGTTCAGGTAGGTGATTACTCCGGCGTAGCAAATACCGACTAGCAGCATAAAGAAACCGATGGGGGCAACCTTGGGATGCACGATCGCCGACAGGTTGAAGCTGGGACGGTGATGATGAGCTCCGTCCTTAGGCTCTGGCGAGCGAACCAATAGCGACAGCAGGAACGCCGCAACGGACATCCCAATTACGACCTTGAACATGGTGGAGTAACCAACCGACCCTACCAACCACAGACCCAGTGCCGGGCCAATAGCAGTAGCCAAGGTGGTGCCTAGAGCAAAGTAGCCCGTGCCCTCCGCCCGGCGCGCACTCGGAATCACGGACTGGGCAACGGCCATCACAGCGGTGCTGGCGAAAGCGTAGCCAATGCCGTGGATGACACGCACCGCAACTAGCAGCCCCAGAGAGTGTGCCGGAATGTAGAACGCGCAGGTTAGGATCACCAGAACCAGGGAGGTAAACAGAACACGTCGACGTCCCACCGCGTCGACGAGAAATCCCGAAAACACACGCGCGCCTGTCGCGCCGATGACGAAGGCACTGGAGGCCAGGCCTGCGCTTGCGTTGTTGGCCGCAAATTCCTTAACTGCATACCCTGCCATGGTCGTAACCAGAACGTAGAAGATCATGAACTGTGCAAAGTTCACCAACCATGCAAAGACAAAAGCCGGTGTTACAACCGGCTCTTTTGCTGACGTGGACGTGAGAAACACCCTCTTTTAACTTGTAAACTTAGCTGCGCCCTATGGCTCCTATTAGTTCAGCTGTGTTTTTACGAAGGGCAGATTACCAAACATCTGCAGTCCTTCGGGCGACTGCCTCCCACCTTGTTTTAGGCAAGTAGCACCCGTTCACCCACGCTTGGTCTCCAATATGCTGCCTCAGCTGCACTGATCGACTTGAGCTCCCGCGGGGTGATCTGAGACAGGGCGTCAATATAAGAAGGAACAACATCCCTCGGCAGCCGTAGCCCCACCGTTAGATGCGGCACCCAGCGTGGGCCTCGTCCGTCAGGGTTGAGCGCGCTCAGCTCGCGGGCGGCATTTTCCAGCTCATCGGTGGCTTCCAATAGCCACGCAACGGTTTGCTTCTTGCCTGTGCCGAAGACGACCACTCCCCTACGTTCAAGCTCGGAGGGGACGGCGCCAGGCAGGATTTCGCGGGCACGTTCCACAACATGCGGGGCCATGTTCGGGGAGAACGTGACTGTGATGTGTGGAGTCTGCCGTTGTAGAGGGAATCCACGATTGGCGAGTTCGTCGAAGACGCCGCGGATGATGGCGCACTGCTCGTCGGGCAGATTTAGAAGGATGTTTTCAGGTGAATTGACGGACATTGTCCCCATCCTATCTGGCCATGACCAGTGCACCGAGAGCGCTTTCGCCCACGAGAAGAGCTACTTAATGGACACGTACTCGGGCAGGTCCGCAGGCTTGTCCAGCGGCTGTTTTTTCGGATTCATATCCAAGCCCAACTCCTTGGCAAAAACCAAGCGGGTCGACTTGTAGACACGCTCGTCGGCCTCGTCCAGCTCGAACACACGGGCACCTCGCAAGGTGTGCATGTCCCAGGTGCCGTCATGCAGACCATAGGGTCCGAACCCGGTGCCTGGGCAGTAGCCCAGCTCTACACCGAAGTAGTTGCCGTTGAATGAATTGATGTGGTCATGGCCGCAGTAGATACCCAGCACGTCGCCGCGCTCGCGGACGGCGGAGTAGATGCCAGGATTGAAGGCACCGACGTAGACATCCTCGTTCTTTACCCCTTCGATGCCATGGCGCTTCTTCGCCTGGCCGTGCTTGATGGGGTCGTTATTGTAGGGGCCGCCGAACCACATATCGCGGTGCTCATAGGTGGGAATGTGGAAATACATCAGGCCCGGGATTTTCTTGCCGAAACGCTCTTCGTAGCTACGGGAGGTATCGCGGTACCACTGGATCTGGTCACTATGGATGTAGTCATAGCCCGGAATCTCCTTGGTCTCCTGCCCCGCAAGCTCCTCGCCGATGTAGTTGCCGGAATCCAGTAGCCAGATGGCAAATGCTGGGTTCGGGTTCGCGTTGCTCTGAACCAGCAGCGATACGTTGGATTCGCCATGAATCGGATCGTCGGCAACGTTGAGGTTGTACTTGTACTTGCGGACAAAGTTCAGCAGTGCGATCTCGTCGGCCTGGGTGCCGTCTTCCATGGAGTCTTCGTCGTGATTGCCGAAAGTAATGGCCCACGGGATTTTGCGGGACTCCATCGGCAGCACCACATTATTAACGGCCTGGAAAGCCTGCTCGGTGGTCTTCGGCCCAGACGAAATCACATCACCGTTGATCAGCGCGAAGTCCGGTTTTTCCTGGTCGAGGACTTTGCCCATGAATTCAATGGTGCGGCGGTCCGTTAGATGGTCATCCTGGGTGTCGTTGAACTGCACGATCTTGAACTTGCCGTTGCCATTGAACTTCAGCGGCATGTCTGCTCCGGTGCCATTGTTGTCGCCACCGCTACTGTCGCTGCCGTCGTTACCGTTGCTGCCGTTTCCGCGGCCTGGACCAAAGCTGGAACCGGCCAGCGAGCCAGCCGACGAACTCCACGCCTGCGCCTGTGCTGCCGGCGCCAATGCCGCGGTGACGCCCAACGCTCCCGTCCCGGCCAGGAAGTTACGGCGGTTTACGCTCATTTTATTGGGCGCTTTCTGGTTTTCCGGCTGCTGCGAGTTGCTAGGCGAATTGTTGGACGAGTTTGTAGACACGATAGATGTGCTCCTTTTCTGCGAGAATTGAACTCCCACAAGTTATCGCCAATAGGTAAGCGCGAGGTTGCCTGAAGATGAATTCATAACAATCTCACCACGCAGTCGCCGCCCCCCTTTCCACTCTCGGCTTGACCTTGCCCCTGCGACAACCGGAAGGATCTTTCCCATGACCGAATACACGATTGGCGATGCAGCAGATTTCTTGGGAGTGACGCCCAAAGCCCTGCGCCACTGGGATTCCATCGGGCTCCTCACCCCGCAGTGGCGCACACTGGGCGACTACCGGCTCTACACCGAAGACGATCTGCGCATTGGTGCGACCATCGTGCTGTACCGGAACATGGGCTTCAAACTGGCGGACATACCCGACCTAATCGATGCCCCTTCCGAGGCAGCGCTGGATCGTGCACTCCGAACCCACCGAGCTGCGCTGACGCAAAAGCTCGACCAGGTGAAGAGCCAATTGCGTGCGGTCAGTGACCTAATAGATACAACGCAAGTGAAGGGATACACCATGGAACAAATGAACAAGATCAAGAAGTACTTCGGCGAAGACATGCCTGCCTATCAGGAGGAAGCACGCGAGCGTTGGGGGGACACTCCCGAGTACCAGCAGGCTCAAGAGAAGCTGAATTCGCTGGGCGATGAAGATTTTCAGGAAATCAAGGACGACCACGACCGCTTCGTGGCTGAACTTGTTACCGCCCGAGATGCGGGCGTCGCGCCCGAAAGCGACAAGGCACAAGCTCTGGTCGAGCAGCACCGCGCAACGATCAACCAGTGGTATGACGTCACTACGTCGCGCCAGCTGATTCTGGCTCGGATGTACGTCAGCGATGAGCGATTCGCCGATGCCTACCAAGGTGCTCAGGAATACCTGCTGTCTCTGGTGGAATACCGCGCACAGCAAGAGGGAATCACGAACCCTAGCTGGGACGACTAGTCCACGTAGTACGCATCGGTATTGCTACGATTGCGCCATGAAGGGCTACCGTATCGGCGAACATGCACTGGCGATCTATCTATCCTCTATCGCGGGCTTTGTCGATACGTTGGGGTTTTTGTACTTGGGAGGGTACTTCCTTTCGTTTATGTCGGGTAACACCACGCGCCTGACGGCGGCAGTAAACGCGGGGAAATGGGAGGTTGCTGCGACAGCGGGCGGCGTGATGGTGCTGTTCTTGGTCGGCGTGGGAATTGGGGCTCTGATCAGCCAACTGGGACATCGGCACTTGCCACGCACGCGCACTCGTGAGGCGATCCTGTTGTTTATTTGTGCAACCTCCACTCTCGCATCGGTGATGGTACTAACGGGGCACGAGCAGCTGGCGGTGTACAGTCTGTCGTTCACCGTGGGTGCGATGAACTCTACGTTCGAACGCGATGGCGAGGTAAGCATCTCGCTGACATATATGACCGGCACGCTGGTGAAGATGTCGCAGCGATTCGTGGCCGCTTTGTTCGGCGGTCCTCACATCGACTGGATACGCTACTTCGCTCTGTGGATGGCGCTAGCCTGCGGGGCACTGCTGGGCGGCTGGATGTATGTGCAGGTGGGACTGCACGCGGTTCTGGTGGTGACGGGCATGCTGTACGCGGGAACCGTGACTGCACTGGTGTACCGCCAATGGCGGCGCAACCGTGGGCTGGCGGTTTAGTGCTAGTGGACTAGACCTCCCAGGGATTCAAATATTGCACACCCATCGGCTCAAAATCCTTCTGATTTCGAGTCACGATTGTCAGCCCATGCACACGCGCGGTGGCAGCAATAAATAGATCAGCCTGGGGCCGGGGATCCGGAACATTCATATTGGCCGCCTCTATAGCCACTCGCTCATCAAGAGGAAGAACCCGGCCTTCGAACAGCAGAAGTAAATCCTGAGTGAACCACTTCTGCAGCCGCTGCCCCTGCACAGGATCGGTGTGATTCTTTCGGGAGATACCTAACTTCAGCTCATAGATAGTGATCACAGAGAGATATTGGCTGTGCAAGATCTGCGCATTAACCCACTCAAACACCCTGGGATTTACTTTCCCGGGCGGCTTCCGGAGTTCGCTGACTACATTCGTATCGAGCAGGTAGTTCATAGCTCGGGCACCCGCGGTTCGAAGTCCATCCTTACGTCCTCGAGGTCAATATCCTCTTCCATTTGCAATCGCGAAACCCAGCCTTTATTCGAGCCGGAGATCTTCCTGTAGTCATCAATGGAAAGCAATACAAAGGCCGGCTCACCTCGATCAGTAATAACAACGGGCCCCTCACTGGCCTTCCTTTTCGCGTAACTCACATCCTGATTGAACTCACGCGCACTCACGCTAGTCATGAGAACCCTCCTTTGTAGCAACGTGCCTACATTCTAACCAACGAGCCAGCGCTTTCAATATCCACGGTTAGAAACACCCTGTTTTTATCTTGGCAACATATTGTTGCTAAAGTCTGTGTAGCGACTGATCAACCGCTCACCTCTCCAACCTCAACCCCAGGGATTTTCATCATGTTTCTAGCCTTGCGCGAAATGCTTTTTGCGCGCACCCGATTCCTTCTCATGAGCGTCGTCTTGGCGCTCATATCCTTGCTGGTCGTCATCATCTCCGACCTCACAGCCGGATTGGTTAACGACGGTGTTTCTGGTCTGAAGGCAATGGATAGTGACGTCATCGCTTTCGCCGATGGCACCCAGACCGATTCGGCCTTCACGCGCTCCATCGTTGACATCACAGAGGCCGACAAGTTCGCCAACATCGACGGGGTGGAAGAGGCCGCCCCACTGGGCCTAACCATTGCAAACGCCCACAACCAGAACGGCAAGGCCGTCGACCTCGCCCTCCTCGGAGTAAAGCCCGGCTCCTTCATCGCACCGGAGCGGCTGCCAGAACAGAGCACCGCCCCTAACGGCGGCGCCCCCACCAAAACCAAGCACGAAATCGTCGTGTCCTCCACCCTCCAAGACGAAGGCATCAAAGAAGGCGACACCATCACCATCGATCGCCTTGAGATCCCGTTGAAGGTCGTCGGCTTCACCGATGGCCAGCGCACCTTCGGCCACCTCGATGCCGCCTACCTGCCCCTCGACGTCTGGCAAGAAATCCACGCCGGCGTACGTAAGGGCGAAGAGGTAAGCCCGGAGGCGTACAAGGAAATATCCGTCATCGCCGCCCGCACGCAGGAGAAGCCAGACACTGAGGCGCTCTCCGACGCCTCTGGCCTGGATGTCCGCACCCTCAAGGAAAGCTTCGACTCCTCCCCCGGCTACACCGCCGAAATGATGACCCTTTCCATGATTAAGTGGTTCCTCTACGTCATCGCAGCCCTGGTCACCGGTGCTTTCTTCCTGGTGTGGACCATCCAGCGCGCAGGCAATATCGCCGCTCTGCGCGCGATGGGTGCCACGAAGGGCTTCCTGCTGCGCGACAGCCTGGGCCAGGCCGTCATCATCCTGGGCGCGTCCGTCATCGTCGGCGCACTTATCGCCGTCGGCCTCGGAAGCCTCCTGGAAACCACGGCCATGCCCTACGCCACCGAACTCGGATCCGTCCTCAGCGGCAGCGCGATCCTCTTCGTATCTGGCCTGATCGGCGCGTTGATTGCCGTCGTCCGCGTCACCCGCACTAACCCGCTCGCAGCCCTAGGAGAAAACCGATGAGCCCCGCCTCGCACCTTCCCGCCCCGCACGTTCCGGCCCTGGAACTTAAAGACGTCACGGTGACCTACACCGACGGTGATTCCCAGATCACCGCGTTGGACCAGGTGAACCTGACCGTCGATCCCGGAGAGTTCGTCGCCGTCGTTGGCCCCTCCGGTTCCGGCAAATCCACGCTGCTGGCCGTCGCAGGAGCGCTGACCAACCCAGCCTCTGGCAGCGTCAAAATCGGCGACGAAGACATCACCAAATACGATGACAAGGAACTAGCCCGCATTCGCCGGGACTACATCGGCTTCGTCTTCCAATCCTCCGGCAGCCTGCCCGGCGCCCTCACCGCCGAGGAACAACTGGAGCTCGCCGCGCGCGTCATGGGTAAACACGGTCGTTACTCTGGTGCGGAGCTTTTGGAGAAGGTTGGTATGACGCCCCGAGCTAAGCACCGCCCAGGAAGTCTGTCGGGTGGCGAACGTCAGCGGGTGGGCATCGCCCGAGCTCTCGTCGGCGACCCACAGGTGTTGCTGGTCGACGAGCCCACCGCGGCTCTGGACCGCAAGCGTTCGCAGGAAATCGTGGAGCTGCTGGCTCGCGAATGCCACGAATTCAACGTCGCGGGTGTGATGGTCACCCACGATCACGAGGTCTTGAACCACTGCGACAAGGTCTACGAAATGGTCGATGGGCGCTTGAGCCCCGCCTCCAAATAGGCACCCAAATAGGCCTGTACGCAGGCCGAAAAGCGGGTAGTAAACTAGGGAACTATGCCGAAGATCACGGAGACGACAGTATCCGAGCACCGCGCGGTCCAGCACCGCGCAGTGCTGGAGGCCGCTGAGCAGCTGATCGTTGCTGGCGGCGGCAAAGTTCCCTCCCTAGCAGAGGTGGCCGCCGAGGTTGGCCTAGCCCGCCCCAGCGTCTACCGCTACGTCTCCTCCCAGCATGATCTGATGGTTCAACTGCTGGTGCTTAACAGCGATACCTGGCATGACCAGCTGGAAGACAAGGTCAAGGCCGCTCCGCCAGAGGCCGAAGAACGCATCTGCGCCTACGTGGACGCGATGCTCGATCTCTTCGTGCATGGTTCCCACGGCCCACTGATGGCCGCAGCGCAACAGTTTCCAGAGGCATTTGCCGAGGACAGGGTCCAGAAGTCACATGCACGATTTAAAGAAATCGTGGATAGCTTCTGCCCCGGCGTCTCCCCGATGGATATCGGATTGCTGAATGCAGCGGTGATGCGGGCGTCAGAAAGCGCAGAGACTCCCCAGAACCTCGAGCATGCGGCGGCGACGCTGCACCGCATGGCGCGCGCCATCGTGGTGGGTTAGCCCGTAGCCACGAGCGTCTAATTCATTAGTTCTGCAGGGAAAGTCCCTGGCAACATCGCACGCTTAACTGCATGCGAAAACGCCTTGTTGCACTCTCCGTTGCCACGTTGACGGCTCTCTCGCTTGCTGCCTGTTCGGATGATGAGACGCCGACGGATCCGAACGCTGCTTCGTCTTCTAAGGAGACCGGCGAAACGACCGCCGCCGGAGGACTTCGCACGAGTTGCAAACATCGTAGACGATAGCGTGGTCTACTACGCGATCAAGCTCGATCCGAAGAAGCCCGTGACGGCGGTGACGATCGAGAACTCCGACTATAAGCCGGAGACTCGACTAGTTGGCGTTAGCCTTCATCGCTCCGTATGCCGCAACCAAGCAAGTACTGCTTTTACACGGCGATTAGCATCCTCGGGTGCAAACCCAAGCTTCATAAAGACGCTGGCAACGTGCTTGCTCACTGCTCCCGCGGTCAGCACCAATTCATCCATGATCTCCGAGTTGCTCAGACCACGAGCCATTAACGCAAGGACTTCCTTTTCCCGAGGTGTCAACGCAGCCAGGCCGGTTCGTCGCGCCGAAAGTAGGGCAGATACAACCTCTGGATCGACGACGGTTCCTCCCCGAGCAACCTCGTTAAGAGAGTGAACGAATTCGTCCACGTCAGAGACGCGTTCCTTCAAAAGATAGCCAAAGCCGCCGTGCTCCAACAGCCGATCGAGGTAGCTCGCCGCAACATACTGGCTAAGCACCATAACCGGTTGAGAAGGATACCGTTTGCGCAGTTCATATACCGCACGCAGACCATCATCAGTCATGGTTGGAGGCATACGGACATCGGTGATAATCACATCGTATTTCTGCCCATTTTCATCACTCGCCATCGTGGCATTTCGCAATTCTGACGCATCGACCACCGTCACGACTTCATACCCAAGTGCCATTAGTAGCTGTTCAAGTCCAGCACGAAGCAATGCAGAGTCTTCTGCAAGTAAGACCTTCAATCTATTCTCCACTAGGTTGATTTAGGGGATTCCGACAGAGGCAGTTCAAGAATCAACCGCGCACCAGAACCATTTTCAAGCGAGCTTTCACCATCCTTAATGTTCTGGAGTTTCACCGTTCCACCAAGTGCAGCAGCACGCTCACGCAAACCTGCGATACCTGTACCGTTTAAGTCACGTGAATCTTCTGAAGAGGTCTCGATAAATCCAACCCCATCATCTGTAATAGACACTCGTAGCCGATTCGAAAAGGCAACCCTCACGTCAACGTGCTTAGCTTGGCCGTGTTTCGTTGCATTCGTCAAAGCTTCGGCAACGCAGTGGTAGGCCAGTAGCGCCATTGTTTCGTCCAACTCCGAAGAGCTACCTTCGACCTGCAAACAAGCGTCGACCCCTGCGTGTGCGATTAGCTCTTCAAGGGCTGCAATCAGCCCTCTGTCAAAGAGCACCTGCGGGGCGATTCCCCGCACAGTCGCACGTAACGCGCGTAGCGCCTGGGAGGCATTGTGTTCTGCATCCTCCAATGCTATCTCCATAACTTCAGCGGAAGCCTGATTCTTGTAATGCAATTTTGCAGTAGCGAGGTTGAGTTTTAGCGCTGTCAAATATTGTTGTGGCCCGTCATGGAGTTCACGCTCGATGCGACGGCGTTCGCCAGAAAAAGCGTCGATAAGAGTGGCACGAGAAGCAGCGAGTTCCTTGTCGCTGGGAGATAGCGCAAACCGAACTACAGCTATTGACGCCGCGGAAAGCAGTCGCGAGAAGATCATCAAAAGACCAATAGCAATGGCAGCCACACCCCAAGAAACAACAAAAATGAGAATTGGATTTGAGGTGGACCATTCGCCCAGAGAAAGCTCGCCGACCGGTAGGAATGGGATGGCAATTAGTACTCCTGCGAAGAAGCCCAAAGAAACCCATGTGAAGAAGGCAGCCGCAGCAAGCACAAGTTGCATCACCAGATGAAAGAACTGTGGCCAGTCGAACCAGCGGCTCGCTTTGCGGTACGGGACTTCTACGCCCATCCACAACGCCCCACGTCTACAGATAGCATCTGCACCGCGTGCAACAAGGGGAATCCAAGGCAGTAGCAGCAACGAGATAACGAATCCAGGTACGAAAAGGAGCGCGAGCACTGCACTCCAACCCAAACTCTTCAACGTCTTCATCGATTTCAACATTAGTGGTCGCCTTTGAGAAAAACGGTAGAGCCAGCTCTACCGTTATGTAGGTAGTTGGCTCCATGGCTTCCATACTGTGTGGCTGGTCGGATGAGAGTATGCAGAAATCAAGAACAAGCAGTCATGCCACCACCGCATCAGCTAGCTCACCAGTCTCTCCGCAAGCGCTCCAAGCTCATAACCTTACGAAGCGATTCGGTAAGCACAAGGTGCTAGACGGTCTCGATTTGAGCATTAAAGCTGGTGAATTTGTCGCTGTGATGGGCCCATCTGGAAGCGGCAAAACAACACTGCTCAAAATTCTATCCGGCTTAGACAAGCCTTCATCAGGCACAGTGAATGCTCCGGACCGTACAGAGCGCGCCTTCGTCTTCCAGGATTACAACCTGCTGGAATCCCTCACGGCAAGGCGCAATGCGATGCTTACCGCCAGGTTTAGTGGGCGCCGCTGCTCCATGGCTCAAGTCAAGACAGTCTTTAATTCATTGGGACTCAAAGGATTTGAAAACTATCTGCCAAATCAACTCTCCGGAGGTCAACAGCAGCGTGTAGCCGTAGCTCGTGCGTTGCTTGCTAACGTTCCATTCATCTTTGCTGACGAGCCCACGGGAGCTCTCGACGATCAAACTGCTGATGTGGTGTTAAGGCATCTCAAAACAGCAACCCAATCAGGATCGACAGTGGTAATGGTTACGCACTCCCAAAGAGCAGCCGCATATGCGGACCGCGTAATTGATCTCGCTAAAGAACCTCTGGCCACTCCTGGGAGCAAAAACTCATGATTGTTTGGCTTAAAGACCTAAAGTCGAATTGGTTGTCATGGCTGGCGATTTCAATCACGATGCTCGTTTCCTCCGCTAGCTGCAGTCTGGCAATTTCGATGATCTCCGCAGATGGCAAAGACGCAATTCCCCTTGGCGGAACGATCCTTGGAATGTCAATCTGTGCCATCGTTCTAGTCACGTTTAGTCAGATGCGTTTGACCATCGAAGAACACCAACCGATTTATCAGAGTTGGCGCATGGTCGGCATGCCTGGGTGGATGATCAACCTCCTCATACTCGGCCAAGTTGCCGTAGTTAGTGCTACTGCCTCTTTAATCGGGGCACAACTCATTCGCCCAGCGCTGAGCCCAGCAGTCGAGGCCCTTCGTGGTGATGGTATCCCCATGCCTGACCTATCGGTTGATGCCTCTGTGGTGATGTGGGTCGTACTTGTTTGTGGTGGGGCCGCTATGGCTGGCGCACTGCTACCGCTAAAACAGATTTTTCGACCGCAGACCGACTCTCACCCGTTGTGGATCACAATCCGGAGCGCGGTTGCTACGGTCGCTATTGCTGGATGCAGTATTGGAGGCGCCTGCATCGAGAAAACAGAAGATGTACTCGCCTGGGCGATGGGAATGTCAGTCCTCATACCGCTACTACTGCCCTGGCTGCTGCCTCTTCTTGACCAGTGGACACGTGTACTCGGCATTGCAGGAGCCAACGTTCGCGTCCGACGTAAATTTTCCTCGCCTCACATCATTCCATGGGTATTGTTCGGAGGCCTCATCATCAGTGTGGGTTCAGGGCTTCGATTAATCAAGGGCGCAGAGCCTGGGAGCTCAATGTCGGCATGGCAAGTTTTTGTGGTTGTCCTTGGTCCAGTCCTTGCCCCCAGTATCGTTGGCGCCGTAATGACTTCGCTCATCATGCATGCCCGAATCAAAAGGGATATCCATGGGCTTCGCCTTGCAGGCGCGCCCAGTAGGTCCTGGATTCTAATTGAAATAGGCGAAGCATTTGCACTCACCGGAACGGCTGCAGTGGTGGTTTTGGTGTTCACGGTTCTGACCGTTGGCATAGTAAATGACCACCTCACCGGCTTTGTTTCTTTCCATGGGATTTGGTGGACAGCCTTTGCCTGCACCTTCGCTGCGATGTTCTTGGCTCTATGTAGTGTCAAATTGTCGGTAGCAACAATCCGGACAGCAGTCGATGACGTTTTGCCCGGTGCATGCGTCCGCCGTCGACTAACGTTCAGCCGCGCTATCGAGTGAACCAAACCAGCTTCATGACAAAGGACAACGATTTTCATATAGGGTGAGCACATGAGCTCTCCCAGCGATATCTGGTCAGCCAGCGATTACGCCCCGACAGCTGCACGCCTACGACCGATCTCTGAACTCGTCGCCACGGAATTGGCCGGACGTTTGCCCACCCCTGCAACGGTTGTCGACATCGGATCGGGGCACGGCGATGGCGTCGCAGCGCTCGTCGCCGAAGGCTACACCGTGACCGCTATCGAGCCGACCGCCCGAATCCGCGCGATCGGGCAGCGCAACGCGCCAAACGCCACGTGGATAGACGCACTGGGCGAAGCCACCGGCTTGGATGACTCGTCCGTTGACGCCGTCACGAGTACTTTTGGCTCAATGTTCTGCGATCCAACTCCCGGAACGACAGAATGGGCTCGCATTTTGCGTCCGGGCGGCGAGCTTGTGATGACCGCCTGGAATCAAAAGGGTTTCCTCGCCACAATGACAGACGCAATGATGGAGACGGTCAATCCAGGTTCCTCCAAGCAGACCCCACCGCACATGGCCTGGGGCATTGACGAGGTGGCACACGAGCGTCTGTCGCATTGGTTCGAAAGCATCCACATCGAGCACCGCGAGCTGGAATGGTCCTTCGACAGCGTTGAGGACGGTATGCGGCTATACCGCGAAGGCAGTCCAACGCATGCATGGATGGCCGAATGCATCGGCTCTCACCGAGAAGCGTTGTGGACTGCATTGCGCGATCACCTCGAAGCCCATGCCGACACGTCCGGACGCGTCAACTCCACGACCGGCTACGTGCTCATCACAGCACGCCGTCGCTGATCGCCAGGATTCTTGCAGAGAGATCGCCGGAAAATTGCAGAAAATACGGCTTAGCTACACGTTGAACTTGAACTCGATGGAGTGTCGTTGCAGGGTTTCTTACTCGCTTGTAGATAACAAGCGGAAACAACGAAACACAGGTACGCTGCGGATTATGCGTAACCCAGCTTTCGCTATCCGCCAGGTCACCTTCGACTGCCACGATCCTTCCAAGCTAGCCAAGTTTTGGTCGGCGGCAACTAACTGCGAGATCGCCGCAGATTATGGGGACTTCGTTTTGATCGATTCCACCCCAGCGTTAGGTTTTCAGCGCGTTTCGGTTCCCACGCCTGGCAAGAATCGCATACATATCGACGGCGGTGGGGTTGACCGCGAACTCCTTGTGGAGCGTCTTAAGAGTTTGGGCGCTATCGAACTTAGCTCCCACGAGGCGCCAGGCCTGGTTTGGACCATAATGCAGGATCCGGAGGGCAACGAGTTTTGCGTGGGCAACCCCGGAGCCTAGCTACACATTGAACTTAAACTCCACCGAATCCCGTTGATTGTTCACATGCGCAACGTTCTACTCGTACTCAGGAGCGATTCCACACCAATAGATAGCGAAACAGCGGGAGCCGCCGGAAGGAACACCCCGGCAAGCATGAGCGTGCCTGTGTTCGAACTTGCCGATAAGTCAAGGGAAACTCGAACTTTTTGGGTGCTGAATCTTCTACGTAATTACGGAGCTTTGCATAGAACCGGTGCTGAACTGCTCCGACAACATCGTAGACAAAGTCGACTGTGGTCGTACTCCTGGCTAAACCGAGGATTACCAACGTGCCACCCGGGGAAACTAGACTGCGCAGCCGAGCCAGCGCCGCTTCAAACTCCGGCAAGTGATGAACCGTTGCTACGGCAGTAACAAAATTAAACTGCCGTTCTCCAAAGTCATGGGTCAACACATCCCCTTGCACCCATCTGACTCCACACTCACGCCGACGCGCAGTGACTAAAACATCATCATTGGCATCAATCCCTGTCACGGTCAAGCCACGGTCACTCAATACTTGTGCCAAAAGCCCCTCACCGCATCCCACGTCGAGTGCGCTATTCATTGTCGGCTGACACTGCTCGAGAATTAGACCATGATACTGCCGATTATGGTTCCAACCGTCCTGAATGAACTTCTCCATTCCTGATTTACGCAACCTGGTGCGGCTTGATCAACTCAAGCTGATCAGCAATCGTTTCACTCTCTACATCATAGTTATAATGCGACTGCAGGTTGATCCAGAACTGCGCCGTCATGCCAAAAAACGGCCGAGACGCAAGGCAGTGTCCGCAGTGATACGGCGCTTGCCATGCACAATCTCGTTGATGCGTCGAGGCGGAACGCCGATAGACACTGCGAGTTTATGCTGAGAAATACCCACTGGTTCCAGGAATTCCTCCATAAGGATTTCCCCGGGATGAATCGGAGGGTAAAAACTTGTCATTCCGCTTCCTAGTGATAGTCGACAATCTCCACGTCACGTGGCCCAGCAATGGCACAGATGAAGCAAATGCGCCATTGACTGCTAATTCTGACACTGCGCTGCCCTGCTCGGTCGCCACTGAGTTTTTCCCAGTTGGTTACTAGGCGCCACTTTGAGTTCGACCAATTCAGTTGCAGCATTCAGCTGACCGCGGCTGGGAGGACTTCGGCTACAAGGGCGAAGCGCCCAACGGCGCGGACGTGGCACAAGCCCACCTCGAGGCGTTCATGGCTGCAGTGGACGGCAACGGATTCGCCACCGCCGCACCGCTGGATCGGCAATACCCCAACATGTTCCAGCCCGGCTCCGCCCTGCCGATCTTCCCCATGGTGCCCGAGCTGCGTAAGCACATTTTCTACGGCTCCGGCACCCACGCTTCTGCCGAGCAAACCGCCAAGGACGGGCTCAACCTGATGTCCTCCACCCTGGTCTCCGATACCACCGCCGAGACCCTGGGCGAAATCCAGGCGGATCAGATCAGCCGCTACCGCGCCGCGTGGAAGAAGCCGAATCACGAAGGCCCAGTTACCGGCTATCCCATCGACTAATTCCTGCAGGTCGCAAGCTCTTCGTTTCAACGTCAGTTCAGTGCGTGTTGAATAGTTCAGTAACTGCTGTATGATTCAGCATATGCTGACTATTGCTTCACGCCTCGACGTCATGAACCGGCTCGGCCGGGCCATGGCGGATCCGACGCGCTCCAGAATCCTAATCACCCTACTCGACGGCCCGAGCTACCCGGCCGTGCTTTCGCGCGACCTGGACCTGACCCGCTCGAACGTCTCGAACCACCTGACCTGCTTGCGTGACTGCGGCATCGTCGTCGCCGAGCCGGAGGGCCGCAAGACACGCTACGAAATCGCCGATCCGCACCTCGCGACAGCGCTCAACGCGCTAGTGAACGCGACGTTGGCTGTCGACGAAAACGCCCCGTGCATCGACCCTGAGTGCTCGGTGCCCGGCTGCGACGGAAAAGGAGCGGACGCATGAGTTCAGCATGTGGATGCGAACACGAACCAGCCACGGAGATCGAAGATCTCGATCGGCCCTGGTGGAAGGACCCCGAGTTGCTACTGCCGATCTTCTCCGGCGTAGCCCTCTGCATAGGACTGGCACTGGGCTGGTCCGGGCTAGAGACACCCGCGACAGTACTGTTCTGGGTCGGCCTGCTGCTAGGGGCGTATACGTTCGCGCCCGGCGCTATCCGGAACCTTGCCACGAAGCGCAAGCTCGGCATTGGTTTGCTGATGACGATCAGCGCGGTCGGCGCGGTGATCCTCGGTTACGTCGGGGAGGCCGCGGCGTTAGCGTTCCTGTACTCGATCGCCGAGGCACTGGAAGACAAGGCGATGGACCGAGCCCAGGGCGGACTGCGGGCACTGTTGAAATTGGTGCCGCAGACCGCGACGGTGCTGCGCGACGGTACGGCGGTCGAGGTCGCAGCGAAGGACCTCGTGGCTGGCGAGCTGATGCTCGTGCGCCCCGGAGAGCGAATCGCCACGGACGGCATCATTCGGTCTGGGCGCTCCAGCCTTGACACCTCAGCGATCACCGGAGAATCCATTCCGGAGGAGGTTGCGCCCGGCGACGAAGTGCCCGCGGGAGCAACCAACTCCGCCGGCGTGCTGGAAGTCGAAACGACCGCAGCTGGAACGGACAATTCGCTGACCACACTCGTGGACCTGGTCGAGCAGGCGCAGGCGGAAAAGGGCGACCGCGCCCGGATCGCCGACCGGATTGCCCAACCCCTAGTGCCCGGTGTGATGATCCTGGCGGTGCTGGTCGGCGTGATCGGCTCGCTGCTGGGCGACCCCGAGACGTGGATCACCCGCGCGTTGGTGGTCCTGGTCGCAGCATCCCCGTGTGCGCTGGCAATCTCCGTGCCGCTGACGGTCGTGGCCGCCATCGGCGCGGCCAGCCAGTTCGGCGTGGTCATCAAGTCCGGCGCGGCGTTCGAGCGGCTCGGTGGAATCCGTCACCTGGCGGTGGACAAGACCGGAACCCTTACCCGCAACCAGCCTGAGGTTACCGACGTGGTCCCGGCAGACGGATTCGATCGGGCGCAGGTGCTCTCCTTCGCGGCGGCGGTTGAGCAGCAATCGACGCACCCCCTCGCCGCGGCGATCGCGGCAGCGGGGCCCGAAGCGCCCGCTGCCTTGGACATCAGCGAAGAGGCCGGGCATGGCATCGGCGGCACCGTCGAAGGTCGACAGGTGCTGGTGGGCAGCCCCCGGTGGATCGACGCCGGGCCACTAAAGGCAGACGTTGAGCGCATGGAGTCCGAGGGCCAGACCTGCGTCCTAGTCACCGTCGATGACGCCCTCGCCGGGGCGATCGGGGTCCGCGACGAACTGCGGCCCGAGGTACCCCAAGCCGTGCAGACCCTGCACGACAACGACGTGGAAGTGAGCATGCTCACCGGTGACAACACCCGCACCGCCCGGGCGCTGGCTGAAATCGCCGGAATCGACGACGTGCGCGCCGAGCTGCGACCGGAGGACAAGGCAAGCATCGTCGCCGAACTCTCCTCCAAGACGCCGACGGCGATGATCGGCGACGGCATCAACGACGCCCCGGCACTGGCGGGCGCAACGGTGGGCATTGCGATGGGAGCAACCGGCTCTGACGCCGCGATCGAATCCGCTGACGTCGCCTTCACTGGCCACGATTTCCGGCTGATCCCGCAGGCGCTGCAGCACGCCCGCCGAGGCAGCAGGATCATCAACCAAAACATCGTGCTGTCTCTGGCCATCATCATCGTGTTGATGCCACTGGCGATCAGCGGCGTGCTGGGACTGGCCGCTGTCGTATTGGTTCACGAGGTCGCTGAAGTCATTGTCATCTTGAACGGCCTGCGGGCCGCACGAGCGAAGCGCTGAGACACACCTTCGCCCAGCGCGCTGGCTCTCCAGCGCGGATCTTGGAAGGATCGAGCTGCTCAGGGACCAAGCGTCGCCTCAAAACTTTTGATGCCGAGCTTCATCGACACGGTCCGCGACTACCTGGGCAGTGTGTTTGGCAAAGGGCTCCCACCCATCAGTGTTGCCGAGGCGTCGCCGGTCCAGTTGCCGTAACCGACCAGATGCAGATTCGTCATCGCGGTTTCGCGGCCGCGCATGAGGTGGCGGAATGGACTGAGGGCCGGACGGAAACCAGTGCACCAGATCAGATGGTCGTGGTCGAGCTCGCTCAAGCTATCGAAGATGGGGGTAGCGGCGAGCTGGCCGGAGTCGCGGAGCTCACGTAAATGAGGAAGCGCGACAATGTCCCCGAGGTTCGGGCCGGAATCGCCACCGAGAATCCGGCGGCGGCTGCTCGCGTTACACGTTGAACTTGAACTCCACCGAGTTTCAGTCGAAAGCTACCTGCCTTTTCGCACCATCAAGCGTGGTAAAATCCTCACCATAAAGCGCACGTATAAGTGGGAGCATGTCGAGACTCCCCTCATCCGGCACGAGGCCGCAGTTCATTTTTTAAGAGCCGGCTTGACCGCTTCCGGAGTGCAATACGGCGATGGATACGAGGCCACGTGGGAGCTGCGCACCGCGGAGAACTGGGTGACCGAACGTGTGTCGGTGAACGTTGAAGGCGACGGATGGGGGCGAAGCCTCGAGCTGTTTAGGTTCGAGCAAGGCGTGTGGTCGGCGGAAACCAATGAAGAGGGCGCCCAGCCTGAAGATCTGCCCTCCCCCGGTATCGTCCAGTCAGCCGACCTGAAAGCCGCACTCGATTGCGATCTCGGTCTGTGCCCTCTCACCAACACAATGCCTATTCGTCGCTTGACGCTGCTTGAGACTCAGGTTCCGAAAACGCAGCTGATCATGGCTTGGATTGATATACCGTCCCTCCAGGTGATCGCATCAGACCAGTACTACAGCTCCGTCGATGCTGAAACTGTCCGATACGGAAGCGGAACACGGGGAGTCGACGTCGAGTTGGAGGTCGACGGTGACGGAGTGGTCGTACACTACCCTGATCTCGCACGGCGGGTCTGATCCGGAAACAACTCTAACTAAGCTGGGCGGTATGAACGACCTGACCATCGCACCCGGCCCGGGTATCCCCGGCGGCCTCGTCGTCGTCGCCGCCGACCTGACGGAGCGGTTCGCGAAGTCGTCGGGACCAGGCGGCCAGGGCGTCAACACCACCGACAGCAAGGTGCAGCTCTCCATCGACATCGGGGCGTGCGCATCGCTTTCCGACGCCCAACGCCGCCGCGCCCTCTACAACCTCGAACACCGCCTGGACGGCACTGTGCTCACCGTGAGCGCGTCGACGCAGCGCTCGCAGGTCCGTAACCGCGCCGAGGCGCGAGAGCGCATGGCCTCCCTATTGCGTGAGGCGCTCGCCCCACCACCTCCCCCGCGGCGGAAAACGAAGCCGACGCGCGGCTCGGTGCGGCGCCGTCTCGAAGCGAAGAAGCGGCGCTCGGAACTCAAGTCCACGCGACGGCGGCCCCAAATTCCCTAGTTCGAACCATCCGCGTGCATATCCTCACGCTGACGGACCTGGTTCGGGTAACCGCTACGCTGAGACAGCTTGGACCGGCTGAATCCGCTCGATCTCGGCGAGGATTTTGTCTTCCGCCACATCCAGGTCGTACTGGGTCTGCAACCCGAGCCAGAACTGGGGGCTCATCTCGAAAAACTTCGCTAGACGAAGGGCCGTGTCAGCGGTTACAGCGCGCTTACCGTGAACAATTTCGTTGATCCGGCGGGGCGGAACGCCGATGGAGACGGCGAGCTTGTGCTGGGTGATCCCCATTTCCTTGAGAAAGTCCTCCATGAGGATCTCACCGGGGTGAACCGGAGGGAGCTTGTCAGTGGTAGTCAACGATCTCAACCTCCTCTGGCCCCGCGGCGGACCACCGAAAACAGATCCGCCACTGGTCGTTGATTCGAATGCTGAACTGACCCCGCCGATCACCTTTCAACGCCTCGAGCCGGTTTCCCGGGGGAATCCGTAACTCATCAAGAGTCTGCGCGTACCCAAGCTGGCGAAGCTTGCGCAGCGCTACTGAGTGAATGCGGGAATCGATCGAGCGAACCCGCTCTCGATTCCACAGACGCTCAGTGTCCTTGTCAGCGAACGACTGGATCATGCTTCACCCTATCCCCCATAACGCGAAGCGTCAATAACGTTAGACGTTAAACTTAAACTCGACCACGTCGCCGTCGGCCATCACGTAGTCCTTGCCCTCCTGGCGCACCTTGCCGTGGGCGCGGGCCTCCGCCATGGAACCGAGCTCGTCCAGGTCCTCAAAGGCCACGATCTCTGCCTTAATGAAGCCCTTCTCGAAGTCCGTGTGGATCACACCCGCAGCCTGCGGGGCGGTATCACCCTTATGGATCGTCCACGCGCGAGCCTCCTTCGGCCCGGCGGTCAGGTAGGTCTGCAGGCCGAGCGTTGCAAAGCCGGCCTTGGCCAGCGTCTGCAGCCCCGGTTCGGTCTGACCGACAGATTCCAGCAGCTCAGCTGCCTCCTCGTCATCCAGCTCCAGCAGGTCGGCCTCTGTAGCGGCATCCAGGAAAACGCAGTCCGCCGGAGCCACCAGCTCGCGCAGCTCCGCCTTCTTGTCCTCATCCGTCAGCACGGACTCGTCGGAGTTGAACACGTATAGGAACGGCTTGGCCGTCAGGAAGTGCAGGTCGCGCACGGTCGCCAGGTCGATCTCCCCCTGCGCCGCGG
Organism: Corynebacterium sp. 22-2729; assembly: GCF_053479475.1. NCBI lineage: Bacteria > Bacillati > Actinomycetota > Actinomycetes > Mycobacteriales > Corynebacteriaceae > Corynebacterium > Corynebacterium sp. 22-2729. The sequence continues at coordinate 59,656 of NZ_JBRBCA010000009.1, read as the reverse complement.
CGTTCGACAGAGTACGGCTATCTTCCAGGATCTCCTGCGCCTTCTTAGCACCCTCGACCTGTTCAGCCAGATCCTTGTTCTTCCGCGCTTCCTTTTCCAGGCGCGGCAGAGCTTTCTCCACAGTCTGCAGGTCGGCCAGGATCAGCTCCGTCTCAATGACGGAAATGTCGCTGGCCGGGTCCACACGCCCATCGACGTGGATCACGTTGTCATCGGAAAACGCGCGCACCACCTGGCAAATCGCATCCGCCTCGCGGATGTTCGCCAGGAAGGCATTACCCATACCCTCGCCATCGGAGGCGCCCTTCACAATGCCGGCGATATCCACAAAGGAGACGGTCGCGGGCAGAATGCGCTCCGATTCGAAGATCTCAGCCAGGCGCGTCAGGCGTGGGTCCGGCAGCTCCACCAGCCCCACGTTGGGCTCGATGGTCGCGAACGGGTAGTTCGCAGCCAGAACATCGTTGCGGGTCAGGGCGTTAAACAGCGTGGACTTGCCCACGTTGGGCAGGCCGACGATTCCTAGAGTAAGAGTCACGTGCCCCATCCTATCGCCCGGCCGTTGCTGCCAACAACGCACCCTTTCTATTGACGCCCACAGCTCGCCACCTAAACCGCTTTTAAAGTCCTTTCAAATCTCCGCAGCCCCGCCACCCCACCCCGTAAGTAATCAAACTCAGGAAAAAATTGTGAAAACCCACTATTAGCCCTCTTGCACGGTCGTATAGTAAATGCACCTTAGAAAAACTTGAGGCTTTGCCACCCCTAAAGTCTCGTCTCCCCCTTCACACCCCGAGATGCCTGCAAGAAAGTTGCCTCGCAATGACAACGTCTCAAGCCAACCCCCGTCAGCGACGGGAAACATTCAACTCCCGACTCGTCTTCCTCATGGCCGCCATCGGCTCCGCAGTCGGCCTGGGAAATATCTGGCGTTTTCCCTACGCCGCCTATGAAAACGGCGGTGGCGCGTTCCTCATCCCCTACATGGTCGCTCTCCTCAGCGCCGGTATTCCGCTGCTCTGGTTCGACCTCGCGATGGGTCACCGCTTCCGCGGTTCCACTCCCCTTACATTCCGCCGTACCGGCAAGTTCGCTGAACCTATTGGCTGGCTTAAGGTAGGCGTCAACTTCTTCATCGCGGTGTACTACGCCGCCATTATCGCCTGGGCCGGAATCTATACCTGGAACTCCATTTCCAAGGCGTGGGGCGACAACGCCGAAACGTACTTCCAGGAAGAGTTCCTTAAGCTCGACGATTCCTCCGCCTGGACCGGTGACTTCGTTGTACCAATCTTGCTGGTCATGATTGGTGTGTGGGTAGTGTGCATTTTCACCCTCGCTCGTGGCATTAACGAGGGCATCGGCCGAATCACGATGTTCTTCGTCCCGGTACTGATCATCCTGTTCGTAGTGATGGTAGTGCGCAGCCTTTTCTTGGAGGGCGCAACCGATGGCCTCGACGCCTTCTTCTCACCTGACTGGAGCGTCCTGACGGACACTTCGGTCTGGATCGCCGCCTACGGCCAGATCTTCTTCTCCTTGTCGATCGGCTTCGGCATCATGATTACCTACGCTTCCTACCTGAAGCCCCGCACGAATCTTACCGGCACCGGCATGGTTACGGCTTTCGCTAACTCCTCCTTCGAGGTGCTGGCCGGAATCGGCGTGTTCGCAACCCTGGGCTTCATGGCCGCACAGTCCGGCACCGCAGTAGACGAGACGGTGTCGGGCGGTATCGGATTGGCCTTCGTCGCATTCCCCACCATCATCAATCAGATGCCAATGGGTTCCTTGTTCGGAATCCTGTTCTTCGGTTCTCTTTTCCTAGCTGGCATCACGTCTCTGATCTCCATCATGGAAGTTGTGATCTCGGCAGTGAAGGACAAGTTGAACCTGTCCCGCGAGGTCGCATCGATCAGCGTCGGAAGCATCATGGCTGTTATATCCTGCCTGTTGTTCTCGACGACTTCTGGCCTCATCACGCTGGACATCATGGATAAGTTCACAAATAACCTGGGCATCGTTATCTGCGCCGTGGCCGCCGTCTTGACTATCGGCTGGATTCAGGGGCGTCGCAACGAAATCGCACAGCACCTCAACGCTGTATCCGAGCTGCGACTGGGTATTGTCTGGCAGGCTTGCGTGTTCATTATCACCCCTGCAGTGCTGTTGTTCTTCCTGGTTGAGGAGATCCGCACCCTACTCTCCGAGGGATACGAAGGCTATGAATCGAGCACCATTTTCAGCTACGGCTGGCTGGTACTAATCCTCATTGCCTTCGGGGCGGTGCTGTGGACCTTCATCCCGTTCCGCGGCAACCAGATCCTCGACGGACTGCCTAGCAGCGACTACGGCGTACCACCTAATGGCCGCCCGCGCGGGGTACCAAACCCTCTGTCCACTGGCGCTGCCACATCCTCGGTGACGACGCCTACCTCCACCCCGACCGAAGGGAATGAACTCTAATGACCGGCCCCGCAATACTTCTCATGGTGTTGTTTATTCTGGTGATCTGGGGCGGACTCATCGCCGCTATCTTGATGCTCGCCAAGACTGACGACAACTCCACTGGTGAGCTAGGCGACGCACCTGGCACGGACAATGATTCGCTTTTGGCCGCTCACACCGCCACCGGTGTCAGCCAATAATCAAACCCACTAACCAAACCCAATAATCAAGCACAGTCACATCAACATGCTCCGGGAGGGCATTTCTAACTCCCGTTTCGGGCCGTCGTAAGGCAGAATAGGGAGAATGAACTCCCAGAACCCCCACGACAGGCCCTTTCTTGGCGAGGACGGCCGTGACTTCGCAGACTTTATCGCGGGTTCACAGCGGATGGATACCGAGAACATTCCGATCCCTGGCGACGATAAAGATGAAGCACGCTTAGGCTCCGGCTCTTTTGCAGACGAACCAGAAGCCGCAAAGCGCCCTACAATCAGTCCCGAATCTCCGGAGGCGGAAGTGATTGAGGCCAAGCGCGCGGAGACGGCTCCCACCGTTGAGGAAAAAGGCGAGGCATTCGTACAGGAACGCAGTTCCGCCCGCGCTACCACGGGCAATGAAAAGCCACTCGCGGAGGATAATGAGCCAGACGGAGAGACCGAGACCGACGAGCGCCCCGGCGTGCAGTCACATGCGGCCAAGGTGAAGAAGAAGTCCGAGAAGAAGAACAAGAAATCTTCCATCGACGAGGATCTCAACCCTGAGCTGCGCGACCGCGCCGAGGTAATCGGCACCACGGGTCGTTGGTTTGCGGGCTGGTGCCTGCGCTTCATCATTATTGCCGCAGCGCTTTACCTAGGTTTCCAAGTTTTCGGCAAGCTGTGGGCGGGCATTCTTCCGGTGTGCCTGTCGGTTATTGTCTGTACGGTTCTCTGGCCGGTCGTGCGTGTATTGCGCAAGGCCAAAGTTCCCAACAGCCTGGCTGTATTAATAGCCATTCTGGGCTTCTTCGCCCTAATCATCGGGACTTTTGCCGCCATCGCCCCGAGCGCGGTGGATCAGGGCAAAACGATCGTCAACCAAGCTAGCGACGGTATCGGCCGTATCCAGGACTGGCTCCAGGGACCGCCTGTGAACCTGCAGGAAAGCCAGTTCAACGACGGCGTTCAGCAGATTACCGACTGGCTGCAAAACAAGTCCGGCGACATCGCCACCAGCCTTGCGGCCTTCGGCACTGAAACCGCTTCCCTACTGGTGACCATGTTCGTCATGCTGGTTCTGACGTTCTTCTTCCTGAAGGATGGCGAGAACTTCCTGCCGATGTTGCGCCGCGTGACGGGTCGCCGTGTCGGCTGGCACCTCACCGAGGTTCTGACCCGTTGCTGGAACACTCTGGGTGGCTTCATCCGCACGCAGGCCATCGTGTCTGCCATCGACGCGATCTTTATTGGCCTGGGTCTGGTGCTCCTCAACGTGCCACTAGCCGGTCCGCTTGCGATCCTGACCTTCTTCGGTGGCTTCATCCCGATGGTGGGTGCATTCGTCGCCGGCGCCCTATCGGTCCTCATCGCACTGGTGGCCGTAGACTTCAATACCGCTGTGATGGCGCTGCTACTCGTTATCGCTGTGCAGCAGCTGGAAGGCAACATCCTGCAGCCAGTGCTGCAGTCCCGTGCGATGAACGTCCACCCTGTCATCATTCTGCTGTCCGTTACCCTGGGCTCCACTCTGTTTGGCATCATTGGTGCATTCCTGGCAGTACCCACTGCCGCCATGATTGCGGTCATTCTGCGCTACATGGGTGATCTAACAGACCTCGCCACAGGCGAAAAGACCTCTAGGGATATCGAGTTCGCCACCACCGCAGGTTCACTCACTGGAGAACAGTCGGAACGTGCAGCTCAGCGCTGGCAGGAGCTGCGTAAGGCAATGATGCTCACCAATTCCAAGAAGTCCGAAGCAAATCAGCTAAATGAGCCTCGTAACAGCGAAACTGCCCAAAACGGTCAGTCCGTTCAGGCTCCCCGTGCTACCCAAACCGCCACCCCGGACATGAGCTCCGCAGCGGCTGATGGTGGCGTTTCCACGGAAACGCCAGTCGCTGAACACGAAGGGGCGTCATCCTTTAACGACGCAAAGTCGCAGATCCGCGGGAAGGTGCAGTCAATCCTGAACTCCCTCCGTGGCAATAACAAGTAGAGCAAACCAAAGAAGTAGCATTACCCCGTGACCGAAAGCAGCCGAACTACAAGCAGTAACCGCACGAGCGCCACGCAGCGCAGCGAAAGTCGCTCTGCACAGCGCCTCGGCCGTAGTCGTGGCCACGCTGAAGTAGCGCACGAGGATTCTCCCTCGCATTGGTTCCCCGTTTGGGCTCCGGTGCTTGTGATGCTGGCGGTGATTTTCACTGGACTGGTACTAGCCAAGGGTGACACCACAATCCCCACCAGTTTCTTCGTTCTCTTCGTGATCGCAATGATCGTCTCCACGATCTTCGTCGAACCGCGCGGCCTATTCCTTACTGTGGCCTCATTCCCGCTGTATTACTTGTTTGGATCACTCGTCATCGGCTGGTTTAGCTCTGGGGCGGCGACCATAGCCAGCAGGAAAACAAAGGTCATCACCTCGATTTACCCCGCCATCGAGCACTTTCTGTGGTTGCTGATCCCATTCCTCATTGCGGTGGGAATCGCAGTGTTCCGCTGGTGGAGCTACCGCGAATCCCTCACTCGCAAGGCCGCAAGGCTAGAGATGCAGCGTCGCCGCCGCAGCGAATCTGACCGCAGCAACATCGAAGCCTACGGTCGCGCGAAGGAACGTAGCCGGGCGCGTAGGGAGTCTCTTTATGATGATGACGCCACCTCGCGTTCCGAACCTGTCAAGAGTTCAGACAGGGTCGCATATTCCCGCCGTGAGGCATCTCCCCGTCAAGCTACCCGCGTGACGCGCAGCTCAGCTGAACTGCGAGATAACGCACAGCGCCGCCGGGTTCCCCTCCCGGAGCGACGACTGTCCCCCAAGCGCTACCTAGACGACGAGCGCGACTAAGAACTACTTCTGCGTACGCGGCGGGCGCAGCTCGCGAGGCAGGGAGAAGATCAGATCCTCCGTCGCGGTGGTGACCTCCTCGACCTCACCGAAGCCCTTGTCCGCCAGAAGATCCAATACCCCTCGAACCAGAATCTCCGGCACCGAAGCGCCTGAGGTTACGCCGACGTTCGTAACGCCCTCGAGCCATGCCGGATCAACTTGCTCCGCGTAATCCACCAGGTGCGCATTCTCCGCGCCGTGCTGCAGAGCGACCTCCACCAGTCGCTTGGAGTTCGAAGAGTTCTGGGAGCCAACCACGATCATGAGCTCCACCTTCGGCGCAATCGCCTTCACTGCTACCTGGCGGTTCTGTGTGGCGTAGCAGATGTCATCGGACGGAGGATCCTGGATATCCGGAAATTTTTCGCGGAGCAGTTTCACTGTGGACATGGTCTCGTCCACGCTGAGCGTCGTTTGAGACAGCCAAACCAACTTGGTGCCCTCCGGGAACTCCAGCGCGTTGACATCATCCTCGCCGTCGACGAGGTGTACAACATCTGGGGCTTCACCCGCTGTACCTTCGACCTCCTCGTGCCCATGGTGGCCGATGAGGATGATCTGGTAACCCTGCTTTGCAAACCGCGTGACCTCGTGGTGGACCTTGGTGACAAGCGGACACGTGGCGTCAAAAGTCTTGAGCTCGAGCTGACGGGCTTCCTTGTGCACAGCAGGCGACACGCCGTGAGCAGAGAAAACCACGTTGGAGCCGCGAGGAATCTCCGTGGTCTCATCCACAAAAATCACACCGCGTTCCTCGAAAGTCTTCACGACATGCTTGTTGTGCACGATTTCTTTGCGCACGTACAGGGGCGCACCATGCTTTTCCAAAGCCTTTTCCACCGACTCGACTGCTCGGTCAACTCCTGCGCAATAGCCACGCGGAGCAGCGAGGAAAACCTTCTTAGTATCGGTACTTGGCTCTGTAGTTGGGGTAGTCATGTGCCCCATCGTAATGGAAGAGCAAAGCCGGTTAAACCACGTGACGGGGTCTGACCATTCACCATCAATGTGGCGTAGGCGCCCAGGGTGTCCGCACCGTCTTTTAGAATGCTTAACCATGAGCGTTCCAAATTCTGCGGAGTCCCCTTGGGCTGTCGGGCAGTTGAACGACCAAGTAAAGAACTGGATTCAGAAACTTGGGTTCATCTGGGTCGAAGGTCAAGTCACCCAGGTGAACATGAAGAGCACGTGGCGTTTTTCGTATATCACTCTGCGCGATGTGAACGTCGAAGCCTCCGTGTCTTTGACCGTCGAGACCAGCGCGCTGAAAAACTTGGCTACTCCGGTCAAGGACGGTGACCGGATCATTGTCCACGGCAAGCCCTCGTTTTATTCGAAACGTGGCAGTTTTTCCCTCTGGGTGACGGATATTCGTCAGGTGGGAATTGGCCAGCTATTGGCTCAAATAGAACAGTTGAAGAAGGCAATGTTCGCCGAGGGTCTCTTCGACCCCCGGCTGAAGGCTCCGCTCCCCTTCTTGCCCACAACTGTCGGGCTCATCACTGGGCGTGGTTCGGCAGCGGAACGGGACGTGATGGAGGTTGCTAAGCGACGATGGCCCGCCGTGCGCTTTCGGGTTATCAACACGGCAGTGCAAGGCCCCAAGACGGTTCCGCAAGTAGTTGATGCCCTCCAGGAGCTAGAACGCGATCAGGCTGTGGACGTGATCATCGTCGCCCGCGGTGGAGGTTCTGTAGAGGATCTTCTGCCTTTTTCCGAGGAGCCTTTGGTGCGTGCAGTGTCCCGAATGCGCACGCCGGTAGTCTCCGCAATCGGCCACGAACCGGACAACCCGTTGTTGGACTATGTTGCCGATGTCCGTGCGGCCACTCCCACTGACGCAGCGAAGACGGTAGTACCGGACGTCGTGCAGGAACTGCGGATTATCGGCGAAGCACGTGAACGTGGTGCGGGCGCGTTGCGTAACTGGGTGGCTCACGAGAGGCGTGGGTTAGCGCAGATCCGCACCAGACCAGTCATGGCGGATCCAAGTCTGCCGGTCACCCGGCAAAGAGAGATCATCGCAGAAGCACTGCAGCGAAAGGACCGCGCACTCGGGGTGCACGTCCGTTCCTTGCGGAGCTCCATCGAGTCGTTGAAGGCTCAGGTTAATGCACTGGGACCATCGCAGACTCTTGCCCGTGGCTATTCAATCGTGCAAGTTATTCCACGGGATAAGTCGGGCGCGCAGGTCGTGACCACGGTGGATCAGGTTGCTCCAGGCTCACAACTGCGGATCCGGGTTCCCGATGGATCCATCACGGCCGCAGCGATGGGCGTGCAAGCCGCACCGGGTGGCGTCATAAAAAAGACTCGCGACCGCAGCAACAGTAACAACAGCGACCACAACAACCGCGCAGATACCAACGCAGATACGAACGCAGAAGGGGCTTAAGACAATGGCAGACAACAACGGCATCGGAAACACCGAACAACAAAAGTTTCGCCCGCTCGATCAACTCAGCTACGAGGAAGCGCGGGACGAGCTGGTGGAAGTGGTGAAGATCCTCGAGCTAGGGCAGATGAGCCTGGACGAATCGCTGAACTACTGGGAGCGCGGCGAGGAGCTGGCAGCGTACTGCGAGGATTATCTCAACGGCGCATCACAGCGCATCGAAAAGGCACTGCAACAGCGCGAAGCTCGAAGCGCAGGAGCATCTGGCACCGAGCAGGTGGCGCCGAACGGCGAGGAATAGCGGAAGAGGACTACTTAGCCTTCGAAGGTTGCGCCGCTTCGCCGACATCGATCGGGTCGGTCGCGGCAATCTTTTCTGCGGCGGTGCGCGTCTGTTCAGCAGAAGCCATAGCCTCGATCACCAAACGCACATCCCCCAGGTCGGCAACCCACAATGGGCGCGCATCCTCACCGGTGAAGACATGCCACTCAACGTCTCCAGTGGTTTCGGTATTGGTCTCTTCCCTCACCGAATCATCAGGCTGGCTTGCCGCCTTGAAGTCGGCACCGGTCTGCGTCAGAGAGATGTAGTTCTCTCCGTTGACGACCCATCCAACCAAGCTCGACGGTTCGCCGTTGACCATCACACGACGAGCGGAATTGGGCACCCACCCTTCCGGCATTTCCGGGTTGCGGATGGGGAAGTCAAACGTACGAGCATCCATCTTCAGCACCGCATCTGCATCGACCTCCTGCACCGGACCCGACCGATCCGCCTCACCCGGATCAAAGGAGCACAGGCCCGTGAACCCGACCGTCAAGAACATGGCGACCAACAACACCACCAGGGACAGCACGATGTCCTTGGCGGATTGAAATGCGCGGGGTTTTTGAATCTGCACGTCCGCCATTATCGCACTGCTTCTGCTCGACTAGGCAAATTAACCCTGGGTAGGGCTGGCCGATACTGCTAAAGGCATCGCCCGAGGGAAATAGGGCACAATGGAAGTGGAATAGAACCTATTACCTATCAGCAATAGAAAAGAGCTGGAAGATCATGTCGACTGAAGCGCACACCCCTGCTGTCTCCCCCAATCCAGATGCTCCAGATCGCAATCTGGCAATGGAGCTTGTCCGCGTGACCGAGGCTGCTGCTCTGGCCTCCGGCAAGTGGGTCGGACGTGGGCAAAAGGAATCCGGTGACGGCGCCGCTGTGGACGCCATGCGTCAGATGATCAACTCCGTAGAGATGGACGGTGTGGTGGTCATTGGCGAGGGCGAGAAGGACGAAGCCCCGATGCTGTTCAACGGCGAGCATGTCGGCACCGGTAATGGCCCGGCGGTGGATATCGCCGTCGACCCGGTGGACGGAACCACCCTGATGGCAGAGGGACGCCCGAACGCCATCTCCGTCATCGCCGCAGCCGAGCGTGGCTCCATGTACGACCCTTCTGCGGTGTTCTACATGAAGAAGATCGCTGTCGGCCCGGAGGCCGTCGGCAAGGTCCACATTGACGCTCCAGTCGCCGACAACATCAAGGCCGTGGCAAAGGCCAAGGGAACCGTTCCGGGTGACATCACCGTTGTCGTCTTGGATCGCCCGCGCCACGAGGATCTCATTCGCGAAATCCGCGAGGCCGGCGCAAAGGTTCGACTCATCGGCGATGGCGATGTCGCAGGCGCCGTGGCTACCGCGCAGGATAATACGACGAATTCCGTGGACATCATGATGGGCATCGGCGGCACTCCGGAGGGCGTTATCGCCGCAGCAGCGATGAAGTGCATGGGTGGCGAGATCCAGGGCAAGCTGTGGCCGAAGGACGAAGCCGAGCGCCAGAAGGCTCTGGACGCTGGCCACGACCTGGATCGTGTGCTGACCACCAACGACTTGGTGAACTCCGAGCACTGCTACTTCGTGGCTACCGGTGTGACCAACGGCGACATGGTGCGTGGCGTTTCCTACCACCAGAACTCCGCTACCACCCGTTCCCTGGTTATGCGTTCTCGTTCCGGCACAATCCGCTTCATCGAGTCGCAGCACCAGCTGGCGAAACTGCAGTCCTACTCCGTGCTGGATTACACCCGTAACTAGCCCTTTTATTGACGCCCGCACGCCTCAACCGCCCGACATCCTTTTAGGTAAGTTGGGCTGTGTCCGTGCGGGACACGAAGACTAATCCGCTTCTTTACGTTCCTGCTGCTTGAACGTCGACGAGTTCACAGCGGGAAGCGTCATAAAGCAATCGAGATAAAGGTGATGAAAGAATGACCGAGCAAGAATTCCGCATTGAGCACGACACGATGGGCGAGGTTAAGGTTCCCGCCAAGGCTCTGTGGCGTGCACAGACGCAGCGTGCAGTGGAGAACTTCCCGATCTCCGACCGTCCGCTGGAATCCGCACAGATCCGCGCCATGGGTCTGCTGAAGGCTGCTTGTGCGCAGGTAAACAAGGATCGCGGTCTGCTGACCGATGAGCAGGCGGATGCCATCATCTCCGCTGCCAAGGAGATCGCTGAGGGCAAGCACGACGCTGAGTTCCCGATCGATGTTTTCCAGACCGGCTCTGGCACGTCTTCCAACATGAACACCAACGAGGTCATCGCCTCCATCGCCAAGAACAACGGCGTGGAGATCCACCCGAATGACCACGTGAACATGGGTCAGTCTTCCAACGACACCTTCCCAACCGCCACCCACGTTGCCGCTACCCAGGCTGCAGTAACTGACCTGATTCCGGGCCTTAAGGTTCTGCAGGAATCCCTGGCTAAGAAGGCCAAGGAGTGGGAAAAGGTTGTGAAGTCCGGCCGTACCCACCTGATGGATGCCGTTCCGGTTACCCTGGGCCAGGAGTTCTCCGGCTACGCACGCCAGATCGAGGCAGGCATCGAGCGCGTTGAGGCCACCCTGCCCCGCCTGGGTGAGCTGCCAATCGGCGGTACCGCAGTCGGCACCGGCCTGAACACCCCGGCTGACTTCGGCGCGAACGTTACTGCCGAGCTGGTGAAGCTGACCGGCGTAAAGGAGCTGCGTGAGGCAGAGAACCACTTTGAGGCACAGGCTAACCGCGATGGCCTCGTGGAGTTCTCCGGCGCTATGCGCACCATCGCCGTTTCCCTGAACAAGATCGCCAACGACATCCGCTGGATGGGCTCCGGCCCGCTGACTGGCCTGGGCGAAATCCACCTGCCCGATCTGCAGCCGGGCTCCTCCATCATGCCGGGCAAGGTCAACCCTGTTCTGTGTGAGACCGCTACCCAGGTTGCGGCACAGGTTATCGGTAACGACGCTGCTGTGGCCTTCGGCGGCTCCCAGGGTGCGTTCGAGCTGAATGTCTTCATTCCGATGATGGCTCGTAACGTGCTGGAGTCTGCGAAGCTGCTGGCCAACACCGCCCGCGTATTCGCGGAGAAGCTGGTCGACGGTATCGAGCCAAATGAGGAGCGCATGCGCACTCTGGCTGAGTCGTCCCCGTCCATCGTTACCCCGCTGAACTCCGCCATTGGCTACGAGGCTGCGGCTAAGGTTGCAAAGACCGCGCTGAAGGAAGGCAAGACCATCCGCCAGACAGTGATCGACTTGGGCTTCGTCGATGGCGAAAAGCTGACTGAAGAGGAGCTGGACAAGCGTCTCGATGTCCTGGCCATGGCCAACACCGACCGCGACAAGTAGGCCAATTTAGGCTGGCGCGACTGACTAACCCCGCCTGATGGGCGAGTCAGTTTAGTAGATCACCCGCTGATTTCCCTCCGGAGGCTAACTGCCGTCTACGGAGGGATGCCGGCGGGTTTTTCTCTGCCCTGGGCCCGGCCTCTCGGCGAGGATGAAATGTCGCTAGATCGGGAATCTGCGACAGCTTCACCGCAGGTACCCTCCACACAAAACGCTCTGAACTGGCCTTTTACACTAATGCACACGGACCCCTTTAACAGATTCCCGATTTAACGACATCCCCCATACCCCTTCCCCACACCCAACGTGAACCACCCCACACCACCGCAATATGGATGCACAATCACACACATTTTGCACTGGCTATAACTTTGCACTCGGTGTACTTTTGGGCAAGTGATGAATTCAAATAGCTCAGCCCCCGCAAACATGGGGTTGCGCGAGCGCAAGCGCCTGGAGACCAGGCTGCGGATTGAGGACAAAGCTACCCAGCTCTTCCTCGACCGCTCCTTTGATGGAGTCACCCTGGAGGAAATCTGCATCGCTGCTGACATCAGCCGCCGCACTTTCTTCAACTACTTTTCTTCAAAGGAGCACGTTGCGGTCGGCAAGCAACCTCCCCTCCTCACTGAAGAAGACTTCGCAGAAATAGTGAACTTCTCCCCCAACCAGGGCAGCCTCCCCCAGCACCTCTACGAGATGCTAACCCAGAAGCGCCTGGAAGAGGCTCGGAAGTCGGACAATGCCAACCTCGATCCGGAATTAGCGGAGTCGATAAGGTGGCGTCGATCCCAAATACTTGAGAGATTCCCCAACCTCGCACTCGCGAAGATCGCCTGCTACGAAAAGCTTCGCAGCGACCTCGCTGAAGCTGTATGCCGGAACCTCGACAAGCACCCGGGCAATCGCCTTTCAGACCTGGAAGCAATGGAGGAAGCACACCTCATCGTCACAGCTGCAACCACCGTTCAATGGGCCGCTGCCACTTCGGCAACGCGCAACGGAAGAACGCTAAGCAGCACAAAAGACTTCGACATTCCCCTGGCAGGACTGCAGAAAATCTTCTCCGCCATCGAACCCTCAACCGCCATCGCAGAAACAACTCAAAAGGAGAACCGCCTATGAGCGATACCCGAAGCCAAGCCGCAGCTGCCAAGGCACGGCTCGAAACCGCAGAAAAAGAGCGCCTCAAAAACAACAACAATGTGCCACTCGTATTCAGCTGCCTAATGCTCGGCATGCTGATGTCCTCGCTGGGGCAAATGATCTTCTCCACCGCTCTACCCACCCTCGTCGGTGAGCTTGGCGGCGCAAACAAAATGAGCTGGGTCATCACCATCTTCCTGCTCACCATGACCATCGGCATGCCGGTATACGGCAAGCTAGGCGACCAGATGGGCCGCAAACCGCTGTACCTAGTGGCTGTTTCCCTCTTCCTGGCCGGCTCCGTCATTGGAGCGCTAGCGCAGAGCATGGACATGATGATCGCCGCCCGCGGCGTACAGGGCCTCGGTGCGGGTGGCTTGATGATCGGGTCGCAGGCGATCATCGCCGACGTGGTTTCGGCCCGGGAGCGCGGCCGTTACATGGGAATCATGGGCGGCGTATTCGGCCTGAGCTCGGTGCTGGGACCACTCCTGGGTGGCTTCTTCACCGATGGCCCAGGCTGGCGTTGGGCTCTCTGGTTTAACGTTCCACTGGCGATCGCGACCCTGCTCATGGTGGGCTTCAATCTGAAGCTGCCAAAGCGCGGCAAGGGCGCAAATCTCGATGTGATCGGCACTGTTCTCATGGCCGGCGCTACGAGCTGCCTGATTCTGCTGCTCACGTGGGGCGGCCGCGATTATGCATGGTCCAGCCCAGTCATCATTGGCCTCGGCATCGCCTCCGTAGTGCTGGCCGCTCTCTTCGTGGTGACAGAACGCAAGGCAAGCGATCCGCTGATCCCCATGCAACTATTCACCGTCCGCAACTTCGTGGTCACCACCTTGGCGGGCACGATCACGGGCGTGGTCATGTTCGGCGTGCTGGCTTATATGCCGACGTACATTCAGATGGTTCACGGCATGACACCCACCAAGGCCGGTTTGATGATGATCCCCATGATGGCGGGCATGATCATCACTGCTACCGGTTCCGGTCAGTACGTGTCCCGGACTGGTCGCTACAAGTGGTTCCCCGTTGTAGGTTTGTGCGTTGCCGCCACTGCCGTGGGCCTTATGGGGCTTTTTGACGCCCACGATTCCCTCGTACACCTAGGCCTGGTGCTAGCGCTCATGGGCGTTGGCTTGGGTCTTACCATGCAGATCCTGGTGCTGATTGTCCAGAACTCGTTCCCAATCACGATGGTGGGTACGGCAACGGCCTCGAATAACTTCTTCCGCCAAATTGGCGGCACGGCTGGTTCTGCCATCATTGGTTCACTGTTTACCCACCGTGTAGCGGATTTGATGGGACAGCGCGTGCCTGGCGCGATAAAGGAGATGGGGCCGCAAGGGCTTCCGTTTGCGGAAAAGCTTCAGGGTGGCGGTAGCTCGCGGTTGACTCCGGAGATCGTCGATACACTGCCCGGACCACTGCACGAGGCGATCACTACGTCGTATAACGACGCCCTCGTTCCCGTGCTCGGAGCAATGGCTCCGGTGGCCGTGGTGGCTGCTTTGATTCTTGTATTGGTGCACCAGGACAATCTCAAGGAAACCATCGAGTAGCTCGGGATAAGTTAGTCCCGGCTACGGGGAAGGCCAAATCTCCTTCCCTGGTTAGGCGTCTTCGTTGTGCTCCAGGTTTTCCTGGTAGTACTCCCATGCCGGGCCGCCCTCCAGGATCTTCTCCATCACCATATTGTGGCGCCAGGTGCCTTGTTTAGGGCCGTAGTTCATGTGGGACATGCAGTGGAAGATTCCCACCTTTTCGAAGCCGCGGGAAAGGTGCAGGCGCACTGATCCTTCGTTCTCCGGAAAAATGCTGGAGTGCATTGCCCAGTGCCCCTGGTCAGCTGCGTCTTTGAGCAACCGATCCAATAGATTGCCGGCCACGCCCTTGCCCGCAGCGTCCTTGTGAACGTAGATGGAGTCTTCCAGCACTCCATCAAAGACGTCTCGGTGGCTGGCGGAAGTGGCGGTAATCCAGCCCAGAACCTTTTCCCCATCCTCGCCTAGGCCTGCGGCCGCGGCGGCTGCGGGATCCGTGTCAATGGCGACAAACGAAAGCTCCGGCAGACGGTGACGCATAAAGGTCTCCCAGTCTTCCGGCGCGTTTTCTTCAAACGTTGCCTCGCCTGTGTCCATCCCCGTCTGCAGAATGTTCTGAACCTGGGGGTAATCTTTCTCCTCCATGAGGCGGATAAAGACTGCTTGCTTGGCACTACCCTCAGCGCTCTTAGTGGCGCTGTTCTGTGAAGGGGTCCCTGCGGTATTCGCGGAAGTCATGGAAGAAATTCTGCCTCACGTTCCACTGGTTTCGCCACTCACAGCCAGCTAACAGCCGGCAGCTGTCAGCGAACTAGCCTTTCTCCAAGAGGTTTGTGACTAGTTCAGCAATCGCAGAGCGCTCGGAACGGGTGAGAGTAACGTGCGCAAACAGCGGATTATTCTTCAGCTTCTCGATAACCGCCTGGATGCCGTCGTGTCGGCCAACGCGCAGGTTATCGCGTTGTGCAACATCGTGAGTAAGCACCACTCGGGAATTGCGACCCAGACGCGAGAGGACAGTCAATAGCACGTTGCGTTCCAAGGACTGTGCTTCATCAACGATGACGAAGCTATCGTTCAAGCTTCGTCCGCGGATGTGCGTGAGCGGAAGAACCTCTAGCAGGCCGCGAGCGTCGATTTCCTCCAGCACGTTATCGCTTACTACGCCCTCCAGGGTGTCGTAGACCGCCTGCGCCCAGGGGTTCATCTTCTCGGTCTCACTGCCTGGCAGGTAACCGAGATCCTGGCCACCCACCGCGTACAGCGGCCGGAACACAACGATTCGCTTGTGCTCGCCGCGTTCCAAAACTGCTTCCAGGCCGGCACACAGCGCGAGAGCAGATTTGCCTGTACCCGCGGATCCGCCAAGGCTCACAATGCCAACCTCGTTATCGAGCAGTAGATCCAGAGCTACGCGCTGTTGAGCACTACGACCACGAATGCCAAAGGCTTCCAGGTCAGTGGGCACTTGGCGCACCATGCCATCGCCCAGCGAGCGTGCAAGCACCGATTGGCTACCAGCAGTAAGCTGCAGACCGCAGTGGATCGGCAGCTCGTCTACTTCGTCGCCCTCTACAGTGAGTGCACCGGAGATGTCGGCTTCTCCTACGTCATAAAGCTCGTCAATGATCCCGGATGGAACCTCAGCGCGAGCCATGCCGTTGTAACCAGTCAGCACAACGTCCTGAGCGTGATACTCGTCGGCGTCCAAGCCCACTGCGCCGGCTTTCACACGCAGCGGGACATCCTTCGTGACTAGCGTTACGTTGTGCCCTTCTGCCCGCAGGTTCAAAGCACACGCGAGAATGCGGTGATCGTTTTGCTCCCCGCGCAGACCGGTGGGGAGAACGGACTGATCAACGTGGTTCAGCTCTACTTGGATCGTGCCGCCTTCGTCGTTGATGATGCTGGGCATATCCAAGCGGCCATGTTCCTGGCGGAAATCTTCGAGCATGCGCAGGGCTTGGCGAGCAAACCATCCGAGCTCGGGGTGGTGGCGCTTACCCTCCAGCTCGCTGATGACGACGACGGGGAGGATGATGCGGTGCTCCGCAAACTTGATGAGTGCCCAAGGATCAGATAGCAGCACCGAGGTGTCGAGAACATAGGTGCGCAGGCCAAGCTCTGCGTCGGAGTGAGCGTTGAGAGCCTGATCGGCGTGAAAAGTCTGGTGAGCTTGATCGGTGGGCGTGGCGGAAGTCATGGAGATGGCGCTCCTTGCAGGGATCATGAGTTAATCAACCCGGACATTCCGCGTTGCAAAAGCTACGCTTTACATCCGGGAAACGGATGAGGTGGGTAGTTGTTACTTGCTTCGGACACCACCGACGCTATGCTCGCTGCATGGAAATTACATTGTTGTCAGATGAACTCTAGGTAAACACAAAAAAGCCCCAGGGTTTGAGGCATCTCGTGCCCCTCACCTGGGGTTATCAAGTTCTACTTGAAGGTTAGAACTTATGTGTTTAGCGCTTCTCGATGGTCTCCGCGAACTTGCCGGAAGCGTCCTTGGCCCACTTAATAGTGCCGTTCTGGAAGGACTGGGTCCAGCCGGAAGCCGCATCGCCCTGCTCCGGAGCGGTCGGCAGGCCGATTTCATTGTCCAGGCCACCACCGTTTGCCCAAGTCTCGCCGATCTTGCCGATCAGCGGGACTGCGCCGTTCTCCTCCGAGTTTGCGATCCATCCCTTCTCGAAGGTGGCCAGGGAGCCCTTCTCGCCATCCTTGAACTCAGTCAGCTTGCCGAAAGCGCCGGTCTCGCCGCCTTCGTTATCCCAAGCAGTCTTCACATCCTTGGGGAGTTCAACCTCTTCACCGTTAGCGGTCTTGACCTTCACGGTCTCCCCCTCAGCACCGGCACCCTCAGCATCCGAGCCCTCAGTGCCGGCTTCCTTGGAACCTTCAGCGTCTGCACCCTCGGATTCCTCAGAGCTGGACATCTTGTCCTTAGCTTCGTCAGCCTTGTCGCCAGCCTTTTCGGAAGCGGAGCCGGCAGCGTCGCCTGCCTTGTCGGTTGCGGAGTTAGCAGCGTCGGTAGCCTTGTCCTTATCCTCCTCGGAGCAGGCAGAGACACCGAAAACCAGGGATGCACCGGCGGCCAGCGCGACTGCGGATCGACGGAAACGCTTGTTAGAGTTCATTCTTTTACCTTTCTATTGGCTTAACTGACTTTTCATCTTTACTTTATGTAAAAGACCTACCGATCTATTTTTAATAGGAAGCTCCCCCTAACGCAGCTGTCGTTCAATAACTTAACCCAACTGCAACGAATTCTTTATTTTTGCGCTATGCTCCGGAGCGCCTCTTCTGCCCTTTATTCTTTCCTGTTTTACCACCTTTAGCAGCCTTTTTATTGACGCTGTCTCTCCCCCTAACAGCAGTCTGTCGAGAACTGCCCGCAGTGCGCCCTTTACATATCCCTACAAAGTCCTGAATGACGTCACTGTCGGATTCGGTCAGCCACATGAGAGCCACGCGAGTGCGGGGACACGTGGTGGCGTCAATTCCAAAAAGATCTCGGTGCACTACACCGCGCTGGTTGAGAGCACGCAACAGTGGGCGCGGCGCGACAGCAATGCCCACGTTGGCAGCCACCACTTGGAGAGCTTCACGAAGAGCAGCGACATCGTCCCAGCCTGTCGACGGAGTAATGTACATCAGCTTTTCATCAGTGAGCTCTTGGTAGTCGATAGCGTCCATGAGCTTGACGGGATGCTCCTTGGGCGCCGCAACACCTACCTGTTCCTCATACAAAGCCACCTCATGCATGTCCGCAGGGCGTTCATAGCCAGCGGCGGGCAAACGCACCAAAGCCACATCTGCCTGGTGAGAGCGTATATAAGCCAATGGATCATCGGTTCCCGCGCTAGCGATCTTCCACCCCGGTACGCGCTCGTCGAATCGGCCAAACCATTTATCGGGCTGCACTCCAGTACTGAAAACAACCTTTAGGTGACGCGCCTGACGCTTTGGTTGAGAGACGCGACGGGTGGACTGCTGCTTCTGTGAAGCGGGAACATCTGGCATGGGACTAATAATAGGGGCTTCATTAGAATGATGGTCATGACTGATGCGAACCCGAGTTACAGATCCGGCCCGCCCATGAAGCCCGCCACTGCCGCCAAGAAGTTGGGCATTTATCTTCCTGCAACCCCGCAGGAGTTCCAAGATTCCGCACTTACACATGAGCAGTTCGTTGAGCTGCAAGAGAATCCTCCCGCCTGGCTGCAGGCGTTGCGTCGCGAGGGACCGCACCCGCGTCCAGAGGTGGCACGCAAGCTGGGGATCAGCATCACGCCCTTGAAGAACAATGAGATGGACAAGCCTCTGACCACCGCCGATATCAAGGCACTGCTTGAGAATCAGCCGGATTGGCTGCGAGAAGCAAGACATAAGTTGGCTAGTGAGCGCGAGGACAACGAGGCTGAATGAGATAAAGAAAAAGGCGAGGATGAGCCCGATAGTTCGGACCCTTCCTCGCCCTTTCTTTTTGCCTTGCGGCAAAAAGTTGGTTCCGATGGTGACGAGCCACCGAAAAGCCAGTTCCGGTAAACGGTTGCCAGGTGACGAAGCTGACTGCCGTGAAGTAGCCGGATAAACAACCGCAGCACTTCATAAGAAGCCACGACTAGAGCACATGAGTATGCGGGGAGAAGAGAGAAACCCGCAACGCATGTTCAACGCTCCAGCGATGTGAACCTTCCTTAGTACTGCAACATATTCCACAACTGCAGTGCGCCTCAGGTGACTAGCCTGCGACACATCCATGAGGTTAGCCAACCCTCACTTCGGTTGTCAATATTTAAACAACAAAAATATTGATTAAATAGTTGACCTGCTCTTATGTGGCACGAAATCAACTCACCCTCCCCCTTGGGGGGGAAAGATTCCCACATGCGAGGATTTCGTCGGTGTACCTTCGCCCGACATCGAGGGGTTTTCTTGTACTTCTCGAACAAGAAGATGCTATTCTCATAAGCAACGCAGAGATGCACGTCACAATGCGGGCTTGCTATCGAGCTGCAACACAATAACTCTCTATAGCCGACGCTGATGTTTAAGAATCTGGCCGAACGCATGACGAGTGCACAAGAGACATACAGAGACGTACAGAGTCTCAACGTCTCAACCGGTTCAGTATTCAAGCAACCAACGTCTTGGTTTTGAAAGGAACCCATGAAGAACTTCCTGCCACGCAACATTTTCGAAGAAGAGCACAACATGTTCCGCGAGGCCTGCGCGGACTTCGTGGAGGCCGAGATCGCCCCGAACGTCGACCGCTGGCACGAGCAGGGCTACTGCGACCGTGAGATGTACCAGAAGGCCGGCCAGCAGGGCCTGCTGGGCATGATGGCTCCGGAGGAGTTCGGCGGCGGTGGAATGGAGAACGACTACCGCTTCAACGCTGTACTGACCGAGGAGCTGGCCAAGGCTGACTCCGGCTCCGTCATCGTGGGCATCCAGACCATCAACGACCTGGTCATCCCCTACCTGCAGCGCTTTGGTAACGACGAGCAGAAGGAGCGCTTCCTGAAGCCGCTCTGTGCTGGTGAGAAGATCGCTGCTCTGGCTATGACCGAGCCGGGCGCAGGTGCTGACCTGGCTGGCATCCGTACCTTCGCAAAGAAGGACGAGAACGGCGACTACATCGTCAACGGCGCCAAGACCTTCATCTCCAACGGTGTCCAGGCTGACTTCACCCTGCTGGTCGTTGTGACCAACCCGGAGAAGGGTCGCGCCGGCGTTTCCATGCTGATCGTCGAGGACGGCATGGAGGGCTACACCAAGACCGGTCCGCTGAAGAAGGTCGGCCTGAAGTCCCAGGACACCGCTGAGCTGTCCTTCGAGGACACCCGCGTTCCGAAGGAGAACCTGCTGGGCGAAGAGGGCGCTGCATTCGGCTACCTGCGCACCAACCTGGCTCAGGAGCGCCTGTCCATCGCCGTCGGCTCCATCGCTACCTCCCGCCGCGCATTCGATCTGGTGTACAAGCACTCTCAGGATCGCAAGACCTTCGGTCAGCGCCTGATCGACCACCAGGCATACCGCTGGGAGCTGGCCAAGATGGCTACCAACATTCAGACCTCCCAGTCCTTCGTTGATGCCTGCATCATGGAGAAGGTCAACGGCACCCTGGACGAGGTCACCGGTGCAATGGCCAAGTACCAGACCACTGAGCTGCAGATTGAGGTCGTCAACGAGGCACTGCAGCTGCACGGCGGTTACGGCTTCATGCTGGAGTACCCGATCTCCACGCACTACCTGGACTCCCGCGTACAGCCGATCTACGGCGGCCCGAACGAGATCATGATCGAGATCATCTCTCGCCGCCTGGCCAAGGGCGAGAAGTAGGGCTCTAAAAGTAGGGCTCTAGCCCTACTCCCCCTTAAACTGCGGTGGTCGCTTTCCTACGAAAGCAGCCACCGCTTCGCTATGGTCAGCGGTGTTAAACAGACGCAACTGCGCGTCGGCCTCAGCCGCCGCTGCCTCACTGATAGCCGCGGCATTCTTAACCAGCGCCTTCATCTCCTTATAGGCCGCCGTCGGCCCATTGGCGAAAGATACCGCCAACTTCTCTGCCGTGGCCTCTAGCTCTTCTGGCTTCACCAGGTTCTCGACCAGTCCTAGCCCATAAGCCTCGTCAGCGGGAACTTTTCGATCCAGAAGCAGCAACTGCAGGGCTTTCGCCCTCCCTACACAATCCACCAGTGTCTTCGACAGTCCGGAGTCCGCGGCTAGTCCCACACCAGTGAACGCACCTTTAAACGACGCAGCCGTTGACATCACGCGGAAGTCGCAGGCCATCGCAAGCCCCCAGCCGGCTCCTGCCGCTGGTCCCTGTAGCACGGCAATGGTCGGCACGGTGATGCCGGTGAGCTGCTCGACCATCGGGTTGTACTCCTCCACAACCTTCTCCATCCCCGTGCGGTTCTGCGTATCCTGCAGCTGCTCTTTCAGGTCCTGCCCGGAGCAAAAGGCCTTACCAGCAGCCCGCAGTACGACTGCACGCACGGCGGATCCAGGTTCCTGCGAATCCTTTTGCGCCTCGCGGAATGCATCAATCAGCGCAAGCCGCAGCGCCTTATCCAGCGAGTTGTATGCCTCCGGGCGGTTGATGGTGATGTAGCGTACGGCTCCAACTGTGGAGACCTGCACGATGTCGCCCGCCGTCGTCGACGCAGCGGCAGTGCTTGGAGAGTTAGCGGTGTTCGCAGTGTTAACAGAGTTAGCAGAGTTTGGAATGTCCTGAGTCATAGAACAAACTCTAGGCCATCTGCCCGTCAGCTTGGCTCGCAAGGAAGCTCAGGAAACGGAGGGCCGGCTCGGAGAGGCGGTTCTTCGAGCTCCACACCACTCGCAGCGGCCGGTCGAACTTGACTCCGGCCACCGGAACCTCCACGTACTGCCCAGTAGCTAGTTGCGACGCTACGGCTCTTCGCGCGATCACCCCTGGCGCCCCGATCGCACCGATTGCCGTACGTTGAGCCCCCAGGGAACCAAATTCCCCCGCCGGTGGAGCGAGCTCGCCCAACACTGCCTCCACCACTTCCCTGGTGCCGCTTCCCGGTTCGCGTAGCACCAAAGGCGTGGACTTCAACTCGTTTTTCGTCACTATTTTTTCTCTTGACGCCGTTTTCCCCGGCTTAGTGTCCGAATGACCATGATCGTTGGCCTGCGCCCAGGGGTGTTCTGCAGGTGCGACAACCACCAGTTCATCGTGCCCCAGCACCCGCTGGTGCAGTTCGTGTGTGACCCAGTTTCCCTCTACTACCGCCAGTTCCGCCTGGCCCTGGACAACCTGGCGCTGCGCCTCTTGGCTATTGAGTTGCCGCATATGCAGATGAGTCTGTGGGCTGGTGCGCAAATACTTCGCTGCCCAACGTGGGTAATCCAATTCCGCCACGGTGTTCGAGGCCACGAGTTTAACCTCTTCGACAACGCCTTCTCCCAGTGCTTCTTCAAGGCCACGAGCGCATTCGTCGAGCGCTTCTTCTAGGCTCTCCAGTGCGCGGACGACCTGGCGGCCTACCTCCGTGGTGGAACTCCCTGCGGCTCCGCGCCAGAAGATGCGCGCATCTAGGTGTTTTTCCAACTTGGCAATGCGCATACTGACAGTCTGTTGCGAGACGTTCAGATGCTCTGCGGCCCGGTTCATGCCTCCATACCGAGCGACAGCGAGGACGGAATCTACTGTGAGGGCGTCAGGAACAAAGCCACGTTGAGCAGGGAAAGAATCCCCTTCGTTATCAAGATTCCTTTGGGGGTACATGCATTCATTGTAACCCTGTCCAGCACATACACTCTCCCGCTACTGCCGAGCACTGCCTAGCCTCGAGAATATGAGTACGAAGCACAGCAAGCCCGACCTACCGCCCCTAGGCCCCGGTTGGGCCGGAGCGGTGATGGGGCTGGGCATCACGGCGTCACTCATTGACATTCACCTGAGCTCAACGCTGGGGCACCTCCCTGCCGAGCTAATGCTTGGCGTGGCGACACTCCTCGCTTTGGCTCTCACCGTGGGGTTCCTTAGACATCGCAACCCGGGTTTCCACTCGAGCGCCATGCCGGCATGGGGAATGGCTTCCATGGGCATCCTCGCCTTGGGAAGTGCCTACTCCCTCATCTTCAGCAGCTGGTCAGTTCACACCTTCTGCTGGACCGTAGGGACCGTCCTTGGCGCGATCACGTGCGTGAAGTTCTTCCGCTATCTCTTTGTTAGCCGCCCAGCTCCCGCCTTTACCTGCGGGCTGCCCCTAGTAGCGCCTATGGTTGCCGCTACCGCCTCGGCTCAGCTGGCACCCCATGTGGGTGAGTGGGGCTCAACTGTGCACGGAATCGGGGTCGCATGCTTTGCCCTGGCCTGGGTGACGGCAGTACCGACATTTGCCTTCATCTACGCGCGCACCTTCCCGATCATCCCCGCCCAGTTCGCCACCACCGCGTGGATTCCGCTGGGACTCGTCGGCCAGTCCACCGTGGCCGCACAGTTGCTTGCGGGTAACCAGTGGCACTTCCGTGCCACGGTCTACGGCTTAGTAATACTGAGCGTTGGTATTCCCCTCGCCGGCTACGCCATTGTCGAACACTGGGGAACAGCCCTGGGCAGTACCCCCATGCCTTATAACCCCACCTGGTGGGCCAGCACTTTCCCCGTGGGTACGTGCTGTCTTGGAACCCATACTCTGGCCGAAAAATCCACAAATTCCACGCTTCCGGTTTGGGATCTGGGATGGATGGACACCCTCAGCGCCGCCCTGCTGGCTTTACTTCTGCTGCACGTCATTTGGGCAGCATTCGGGGCTCGCAAGCTATCACGGCGACCGGACATCGCAATTGCCGACTAGCACGAAAGCAATGGGTGGGAGATGGCCTAGCCGCGGATGATCTCCGCGCCTGCGTCTTCCAGCTCCTGAATAGCGGACTTGCCGCCCTGCTCAGTCACCGCCGAGCACAGTTGCTCGATGACGCGCACGTGGAACCCAGCATTCAAAGCATCCAGCGCCGTGGCACGGACGCAGAAATCGGTGGCGATGCCCACAATCGTGACGTGTTCAACCTCCAAAGAGTTCAGCCACTGCTGTAGTGTCTGATCTTCGCCAGCCAGGTGGCCTTCGAAGCCCGAGTAGGCAGCGGTGTATTCCCCCTTGTGGAACCATACATCCACTAGCTCAGGGTTGAGCTCTGCACAGGGGTGTGCGCCATGAGTGTCGGCCACACAGTGAACGGGCCAGGTGTTCTTGTAGTCTGGCTCCTCACCCTCGGGCGCGAAATGGCCTTTGGGGTTGATATGCCAGTCGAGCGTGCCGACGATCGGAGGACGGGAAGCAACGGCTTCGCCATCTACACCTACTACCTTGCGCAACCAGGCATTGATACCGCGAGCGACATCCACGCCACGGGCGGTACCAAGGGATCCATCGACGAAGTCATTTTGAACGTCGACGACGATGATTGCCTTTTTCGAGCGGGTGTTGACCATTCCCGTTCCTTTGTCCTCCGGTCCTCAGTTTTTAGTCGCCAGCTAGTGGCAAGCGACTAGTGCAGCTGACCTAAACCAGCTTCCAGTCTTCCAGGCCGTCGTACAGAGGGAAGTCCTCTGCAATCTTGTCCACGCGGGCGCGGAGAGCGGACACGTCCGCATTACCGGCCAGAGCGGTACCGATGACATCGGCAACCTCGGTGAAGGCCTCCGTATCGAGCCCACGGGAAGCCAGGGCGGAGGTACCGATGCGCAGGCCGGAGGTGACCATCGGCGGACGTGGATCGAAAGGCACAGCGTTGCGGTTAACGGTGATGCCAACCTCGTGCAGCAGATCCTCACCCTGCTGGCCATCCAGCTGAGAGTTGCGCAGATCTACCAGCACCAGGTGCACGTCAGTGCCACCCGTGAGGACCTGAACGCCAGCGTCCTTCGTATCCTGTGCGTTCAGACGCTCAGCCAGGATCTTTGCGCCTTCCAAAGTGCGCTTCTGGCGGTCACGGAACTCATCGGTCTGCGCAACCTTCATGGCCACAGCCTTCGCAGCAACAGCGTGCATCAGCGGGCCACCCTGCTGGCCTGGGAAGACCGAAGAGTTCAGCTTCTTGGCGTACTCCTGCTTAGCCAAGATCATGCCGGAACGCGGCCCACCCAGCGTCTTGTGCACCGTGGTGGAGACAACGTCTGCATGCGGAACCGGGGACGGGTGCAGGTCGGCGGCTACCAGACCAGCGAAGTGCGCCATGTCCACCCACAGCTTCGCACCAACCTCTTCCGCGATGGACTTGAACGCTGCGAAGTCCTGGTGGCGTGGGTATGCGGACCAGCCGGCGATCAGTACCTGTGGCTTCTCAGCGAGAGCCTGCTCGCGGATCTTGTCCATATCCAGGCGGAAGGTCTCCGGGTCGACCTCGTAGGCGACAACCTCGTAAAGCTTGCCCGAGAAGTTCAGGTGCATGCCGTGCGTCAGGTGACCGCCATGCGCCAGGGACAGACCCATGATCTTGTCACCCGGATTAGCCAGCGACATCAGCACAGCGGCATTGGCCTGTGCACCGGCGTGCGGCTGAACATTGGCGAACTCCGCGCCGAAGACCTGCTTGGCGCGGTCGCGGGCCAGGTCCTCAACGACGTCCACGTGCTCGCAACCACCGTAGTAACGACGACCCGGGTAGCCCTCGGCGTACTTGTTAGTCAGAACCGAACCCTGTGCCTGCAATACGGCACGCGGAACAAAGTTCTCCGAGGCGATCATCTCCAGCGTGGTGCGCTGACGTCGCAGCTCACCCGCGATAGCCTCCGCAACCTGCGGATCCAGCTCCGCCAGAGGAGTGTTGTGCTGTAAGGAGTTCTGTGTGGACGAATTCTGCGGAGAAGTCACGTCGACGAGGGCCTTCCATTTGTGGATGAAAATGTGGACGAAATGAAATAAGGCGAAAGATAGAACTTTTGCTTATCTGCCCCACCATCATAGCGAGTGGTTAGGACACCACCCCAGGCAACCCAGCTCACCGGCTCGAACTCTCCGATACTTCCTTTCCCCCTTTCAATTTCACCTTGCCCCTTTTTCGGGGCACAATGGGGCTATGACTTCCCCCAGCCCTTACATTGAGCTGGACCGTACTCAGTGGCGCACCTTAAGAAAGTCGATGCCCCAGGTCCTCACCGAAGATGAACTGGAACAACTCCGCGGCATCGGCGACGAAATCGACCTGGAAGAGGTCTCCGAGGTCTACCTCCCGCTGTCCCGCCTGATTTTCCTACGCGTCGAGGCGCACCGCAGGCTCAACGCCGCCACCGAAACCTTCCTGGGCGAGCCTTTGCCACCAATCCCCTACATCATTGGTGTGTGTGGTTCCGTAGCCGTCGGCAAGTCCACAACCGCCCGTGTGCTGCAGGTTCTGTTGCAGCGTTGGGAGACAAACCCGCGGGTGGATCTCGTCACCACCGACGGCTTCCTGCTGCCCACCGCCGAGCTGGAACGTCGCAGACTCATGCACCGAAAGGGCTTCCCGGAATCCTATGACCAGGCCGAATTGCTGAGCTTTGTTACCAAGGTGAAATCCGGCACCCAGAAGGTTGAAGCGCCCGTGTACTCACACGAGGCCTACGACCGAATCCCCGGCGAAACGATCACGGTCGATCGCCCGGATATTCTTATCGTCGAGGGATTGAATGTCTTGCAGACTGGCCCCACCCTCATGGTGTCCGACCTCTTTGACTTCTCCGTCTACGTCGACGCCCGGCGTGAGGACATCGAAGACTGGTATATCGACCGCTTCCTACGCCTCAAGAACACCGCATTTAAGGATCCGGAGGCTCACTTCCACCACTTCGCCGACCTCAGCGATGAAGAGGCCACTCTTGTCGCCCGCGAGATCTGGCAGACCGTGAACCTTCCCAACCTGATGGAGAACATTCTGCCCACCCGTGTGCGTGCCTCCTTGGTTCTTCGCAAGGGACCCGATCACCTAGTGCAAAAGGTGCGCATGCGGAAAATCTAGGCTCCAGAAATCCTCTACAGCCCAAAGCGACGATGCCGCTGCGAGTAATCACGCAACGCACGTAGGAAATCTACGCGCCTAAAGGCTGGCCAATACGTATCCGTAAACCAAATCTCGGAGTAAGCCGACTGCCACAAGAGGAACCCCGACAATCGCTGCTCCCCTGACGTCCGAATCACCAGATCCGGATCCGGCTGACCAGAGGTATACATGTGGTTGCCCAACGCCTCCGCCGTAATGGCCTCTGCCATATCCTCCGGCGCGGTTCCCTGCTCAGCCAGTTCAGCCACCAGGGTCTGCACAGCGTCCACGATCTCCTGGCGGCCTCCATAACCCACCGCCACGTTCACACGCACACCTTTGTGATCCTTCGTCTTGGCCTGGTTTTCCTCTAAACGAACACGCAGCTGCTCCGGCAAAAGTTCTAGGTGGCCGACGGTCCTTAGCTGGAATCCGGCGTCGGAATCCGCCAGTTCTTCCGCAACATCGCCGATGATGCTGCACAACAGCGAGAGCTCCTCCGCAGAGCGCTTCAAATTCTCGGTGCTGAGCAAGTAGACGGTTACGGTCTCAATTCCCAGCTCATCGCACCAGCCGCACATCTCCGCGATCTTCTTCGCCCCCACGCGGTGACCATGCGAAACATCCGTGAACCCATTCTCACGTGCCCAGCGCCGATTGCCATCGGCCATGATGGCAACGTGCTTCGGCATAGGCTTTTCTCGCAGCGAACGCGCTAAGCTCGCCTCATATGCCGGGTAGAGCAGTTGGGGGATACGATTCACAATCTTGATCTTACTGCTTCGGCGGTTCTTCGCGGTCTGCCTTCTCGGCTTTCTCAGCGTTTTCGACGCCCTTAGCTCGCGCCCGTTCAGCGTCAATAGCAGCCGGCCCCGTGAGTGTGCCGGAGGAGGGCAAGAAACGATCGTCGGTCTGTGGCACCTCGGTGCGGGCGAACATGGATCGCTTGCTAGCAGTCTCGTCAAAGCCCTCAGCCTTCATCGCTGCTTCCAGCTTCTCCGTGTCGAAGAGGCTAATACCACGTGCCTCAGCAAAGGCCTGACGGCGCTCGAGGCGACGGATGCGCTTGTTCATAGCGAAGCCAATGAGCAACACGACCAGAAGCAGAATGAGGATTACGAACAGGCCGATGGGTGCAGCCTTGCCAAACTCTGCACCCTTTGGGCCAGTGCGCTCTGCCTGCGCCAAGATCCACGTGGCAGTGCTGGCGGTGTTCATCGCTGGAAACTCCTTAAGTCCTCTTTGGCCATCAACTGTAGTTTGTCGGCTGCGTGTGGGAAAACCTGAGCAGCTAGAACTAGTTCAGCGGGCGGCGCTGATACTAGTCCAAGCCTGCAAACAGATCCGTCTCCGGGATCTCGCTGTGCACGCGCGACTGCGCCAGCTCGAACTCCTCGGTGGGCCAGATCTTCTGCTGCAGCTCTGTGTCCGCCAAGAAGAACGCTCCCTTCGGATCGATCTGGGTACGGTGAGCTCGCAGAGCATCGTCGCGACGATCAAACCAATCGGCAACATTTACACGAGTCGTCACCCGGGACAGAATATCCGGCAGTTGCTTCCACAACTCCAAGTGCTGGACGACATTCTCGGGCAGCTGCACGCCCTGTTCATACAGTGCGGTTGCTAGATCCTCGAAGCGTTCGCGAATAAAGCCGTGGGTGTAGTAGAGCTTTTTAGGCTCCCAAGGTTCCCCCAGCTCCGGGTGGAAATCTGGATCACCGGCAGCCTCCCAAGCGCGCATGGATACCGCGTGTACCTTGATGTGATCCGGGTGCGGGTATCCCCCGTGCTCGTCATACGTGATGATCACGTGCGGGCGGAACTCGCGGATCACTCGCACGACATCCTTCGTGACTTCCTCCGTATCCTGCAGCGCAAAGCACCCCTCCGGCAGAGGTGGCTTCGGATCCCCCTCCGGCAGGCCGGAATCCTCATAGCCCAGCCATTCGTGTTCTACTCCCAGGATGTTTGCGGCTTTGGCCATCTCCTCACGGCGCACCTCGATCATCTCGCCGATGCCCTGCTCCGCCACGGACTGCATCTCCGGGTTCAAAATGTCCCCCCGCTCGCCGCCGGTACAGGTTAGCACCTTCACCCGGTGGCCTTCGTCGACATAACGTGCCATGGTCGCCGCACCCTTGCTGGACTCATCGTCCGGGTGCGCATGGATAGCCAGCAGACGGTATCGCGAATCGGCGGCGGAAGATGTCGTATTACTCACGCTTTCACAATCTACTATTCATCCCTCCCCTACCCAATAAAATCGCCGCCTGGAGTGGGCTGGGGATGAAGGCGTCATAAAGAAAGGGGTGGGCTAGACTAGAGACATCATGAACGCGGCGAAGAACAGCATCCAAGAAGAGCGTTACGGCGAAACACGCAACCAGAAATTCTCCGGGAAAATCGTTGTGGTGATCCTGGCGGTCATGCTGGCCGCGGCGCTGGCCTACGCGGTGAATCAATACTTGCGCACGTCGGATGCGGACGTAACGGCCCAGGAATCCGGTGGCGAGATCGTTTCGGATGAGCGCATGACAATGAGCATCGACGTGACTCGCAAGGATCCCCAGAAGGCTGCCTATTGCATCGTCACAGCTCTGGATTATGACAAAAACGAAGTCGGACGCCGCGAGTTCGTCATCCCCGCCGGTGGCGAGAGCGTGCAGCGATTCAAGGTTGACATTCCGACCCGCGAACGAGGCTACGCGGCCACTGCCTATGGTTGCTCCAGCACGCTTGCCCCTCACCTAAATCCGCAAAACTAGCGCCTGCCTTGGCAGTCTGTCTCCGGCTCCTACGCTAAATGCTAGACTTTCCACGCCTATTGATTAATCTATTGACGCCCACGTGGGAGACCGCGTGAACCTTCAACGAAGACGGGAGAACCCAATGGCCGAGAACCAGACTCGCTGGCTGACTCAGGAATCTTACGACCGACTGAACGCGGAGCTGACGGCTCTGAAGGAGAACCGTCCGGTGCTGGCCGCTGAGATTAACGAGCGCCGTGAAGAAGGTGACTTGAAGGAGAACGGTGGCTACCACGCGGCTCGCGAGCAGCAGGGTCAGGAGGAGGCACGCATCACCTACCTGGAGGAGCTGCTGGATAGCGCCACTATCGGTGAGGCTCCGCAGGAGTCCGGCGTGGCACTGGTTGGTTCCGTGATCCACGTCTACTACGACGGTGACGAGGACGATAAGGAGACCTTCCTGATCGGCACCCGTGGCCTGGAGTCCTCCAACCCTGATTTGGAGACTTACTCCACCGATGCACCGCTGGGCGCGGCCATTGTCGGTGCTAAGGTCGGCGAGACCCGCGAGTACCAGACTCCCGCCGGGGATACCGTCTCTGTGACGATCGTTTCTGCTGAGCCTTACGACCCCGACCTGGACGTTCCGCGCGCGGATCAGTAGTTTCCGACTGGCGGTGGTTGCTGGCTGTGGTGTGGCAATGGCATTTGCTGCAGCTGGCGATGGTTTTGTAAACCAGAAATGAAAAGGGCGCCTGCGGGCGCCCTTTTTCTTGTTCCAGGGGACGATTTGGGGTCTCCTAGCCTCAGGAAAGGGTCTGCCCCGCCCCTTCCAAGCCCGTCTTTTGCTGCGGAATGTCGCTAGATCGGGAATCTGTTATTGCAATCCATTCCCTTTTCATCAAAACAGCAGGTCAGAGAGTTGCTCAAAATTCGCACCGGACGAAAACGCTTCTACTTTCCCGATCTAGCGACATTCCCCGCCGACCACACCTCTGCAAGTGCCACAGCCACCGGCTGATGAGCAATTCCAGCGGAAGCAACAGCCCACAAGCAGGTCAGCGGAAGCAGCAGTCGGCACAGGACAGCAAAAGGGAGCCCCCGGGAAAATCCGGAGGCTCCCAGCGCTCGGCGCCCCATTATGCAAGGCGCCTGAACCTCAAGGCACTAGCTCTAACCTTTCCTGCTAGTCCCTGAAGTAAGAGAGCAGGCGCAGGATCTCGGTGTAAAGCCAGACCAGGGTCACAGCCAGCCCCATTGCCACGCCCCAAGCCATCTTGGATGGAACACCAGCACGTACCATGCGATCAGCCTGGTCAAAGTCCAGCAGGAAGCTCATCGCTGCAATACCAATGCAGACCAGGGAGAAGACAATGGCGATCGGGCCACCGTCGCGCAGAATACCTGCAGATCCCGTGACCAGCGCAAACACCAGGTTGCCCAGCGCCAATACCAGCACGCCGATCATTGCCCCCACCATGAAACGGGTGAACTTCGGCGTTACCCGAATGGCGCCCGTCTTGTAAACAAACAGCATGCCAATGAAGACGCCAATGGTGCCCAATACCGCCTGGGCGATCAACATGCCGGCGTCGGAATCACCGACCGCAGCACCGGAAAGCAAGAAGGTAAAGCCACCGACGAACAAGCCCTCAAAAGCCGCGTAGGTCAGAGTAACGGGAGCAGAATCGTACTTCTTGCCGAAAGCCGAAATCAGAACAGCAATCAGGCCACCGATCATGCCAACGAAAGTGAGCATCATTGCCAGGTCCGGGCTGCTGAGTCCAATGATGAAGTTCACCACTGCAAGTGCGACGATCACTGCCAGGGTGATGCCGGTTTTGGTGACAACATCGTCGACAGTCATCGGACGGTCGGCAGTCCCGGCCTGACCGTAGTTGGCAGCATCCTGCATGCCATAGCCCATAGCTGCGGTCTGTACGCCACTGTGGGCGGAGGTTGCGTAGGGGTTCATCCCCTGCTGCGGGCCGTAACCGCCCTGGTTTCCTTGCTGAGCAAAGGGGTGCCGGCCTTGGTTCTTGGCCAGCGACCCCATGAACGGGTTCGAGCTTTTCATTCCTTACTCTCCATTTTCTGCTGGTCATTGTGGAAGTTGGAAGCCACCAATCAACCGACCAGTGCACTTCCACCCTTTCGCGTACATCCTACCAACGTCTAAGCCTCCTCAAATGTTCCCAACACACATCAATTTACAACCTTTGTTTGCTTAAAAAACTTTTAGAACGAACACACTTCCCCAGCCTTTTAGGTAGTCTCCCAAACATGAAACGAACCAATTACAAGCGTCTTTCCGTAGCCGCTCTTCCTGCTGATCTAGAAGTAGAGCTGCGTAACCTCACCACCAATGCCCGCCTGCATAACCTCGATAATGATTACGACGGCAAGCGTCTCGACATCGAAGCCCCTTTCCTGGGTGAGACCATCGGCTGGGTCGCCAGCGGCTCTGCCGAAGATGTCACCGAAGCTTTCCGTTTCGCCCGCCGTGCCCAGCAGTCGTGGGTTCATGTCCCCTTTGCAGAGCGTAAGCGCATCTTCCGCCGCTTCCATGATCTTGTGCTGAAGAACTCAGACCTCCTCTGTGACATGGTGCAGCTGGAAACTGGCAAGAACCGCGCTAGCTCGTTCGACGAGGTCATGGACGTTGCCAACAACGCCCGCTACTACGCCAACAACGTCGAGAAGTTCATGAAGCCCCGCAAGCGTGCTTCCGCGATGTCGATCATGGCGAAGTCGATTGAGTACCGTCACCCCCTCGGCGTCGTCGGCCAAATTAGCCCGTGGAATTACCCGCTCTCCCTGGGCATCGGCGACGCGATTCCCGCACTTATCGCCGGCAACGCCGTAGTTGCCAAGCCCGACTCCGCTACACCGTTCACCGCGCTTTTGATCTTTAAGCTGCTTTTCGACGCCGGGCTGCCGCGCGACCTGGTGCAGTTGGTTACTGGCTCAGGCCGTGTGGTTGGTAGTGCTATCGCAGACCAGTGCGACTTTTTGATGTTCACCGGCTCCACCGCGACGGGCAAGATCCTGGGCGAGCAGGTGGGTCGACGTCTGGTCGGCTACTCTGCCGAGCTGGGTGGCAAGAACCCGCTGATCATCGCCAACGACGCGGACATCAGCTACGCAGCGCGCGGCGCGGTGGATGCTTGTTTCTCCAACTCCGGACAGCTCTGCGTTTCCATCGAACGCATTTATGTGGAGCGGGCGTCCTACGAAGATTTCGTCGGCGCCTTTACTTCGCGCGTGCAGGCGATGAGCATTGGATCCGGGTTTGAATGGGAGACCCAGATGGGATCCCTGGCTTCCGCTGACCAGCTGTCGACCGTCGAGAAGTATGTTGAGGATGCCCGGGCAAAGGGCGCCAACATTGTGTGCGGTGGCCGCAAGCGTCCGGACTTGGGGCCATACTTCTACGAGCCGACCGTCTTGACGGACGTACCGGAGGATGCGCTGCTGCGCACCGAAGAAGTGTTCGGGCCTGTGGTGTACATCGAGCCGGTGGAAGACCTGTACGACGCAATTGAACAAGCCAATGACACGGATTATGGCCTGAATGCTTCTGTTTTCGCTGCTGATGAGACCGCCTGGCAGATCGGCCCGAAGATTGAGTCCGGCTCTGTTGCACTCAATGATGGCTATACCTCCAGCTGGGCGGCCATTGATAACCCGATGGGTGGCATGAAGGAATCTGGCATGTCCCACCGCCACGGCGCGGAAGGGCTGCAGAAGTACACGGCAACGCAGAACGTCACCTCGCAGCGTTTCATGTACTTCCGCGGCCCAGAATCCATGAGCCGCAAGACCTTCTCCACGGTCATGCTGAACCTGCTGAAGACGGGCAAGACCTTCCGACTGCTGCCGTAGTCAGCCCCTATTGCCCACGGGTGGTCGCCACAACCCCGGCGGCTACCCGTTTTGCGTATACGCCCACGCCCGTGATGGTGGCGGAACCTGGTCCCACCCAATCGCCATAGCCCACGAGGAATAGTCCGGGAGGTTGGGGTGAGGGGGCGTCACCAGCAAAGGAAAGCAACCCGCGGAAAGGGCCGAGGGCCGGGCGGAAGCCGGTACACCAGATAAGGTGATCGGCGGAAACGTCGTCGAGGCTGTCGAACATCGGTGTGGCGCGTAGTAGGCCTGCGTCGCGGGTACGGCGGACGGCGGGGAGCATAACGATATCCCCCAAGGATGAATCCGCACCAGGGTCGGTGTGGCCAGCGGAAATGGCATGATAGCGCTCGCGGTTGCGACGAAAGAGCTCGGCACCGTCGATATCATCGGGCATCCAGCGGGGTGCATGGCGGACGTACCAGGTGACGTTACCCCGGCCTCCTTGTTCGCCGTCGAACTCAAGTAGATCGGCCGCAATCTGCGCACCGGAATTAGCCGCACCAACGACGGCTACGGAAGTGCCGGCGAAGCGCTCCGGACCAGGATAAGTGGCCGTGTGCCACTGTGTGCCCTTGAAAGTGCCCGGATAGTAGGGCACGAACGGAGCCGACCACGTGCCCGTTGCCGCCACCACTGTCCGTGCACGCCATGTCCGCGCTGTCCCGCCGTAGTGGCCGTGCAGGTGAAATAGGCCGGTTGGCTCATCGAAGTTCACGCGATCGATGTGGGCTGGGCGGATCACGGGCAAGTTGTAGCGCTGCTCGTATTCGCGCAGGTAGGAAACCACATGGTCGGGTGGCGGGAAACCTTCATATCCCGGCATTGGCATGCCAGGCAGGTTCGAGAAAGTTGTGGCGGAAAAAAGCCTCATCGCCGGCCACATGTGCTGCCAGGCACCGCCTGGCTGGGGTTGCTCGTCGAACACTGCGAAATCTACAGTTCGGCGGCCGCGGCGCTCCTCCCGGCGAAGATAAAACGCAGTAGCCAGAGCCGCTTGTCCACCGCCGACGATGGCGCAGTCTAGAACGTGAGTATCCATGCGTGGTTAGCGCCCGTTAGCAGGGCGAATCGTCAGCGACTCAACCATCGCATCTTCAGTCGCATCAACGGCCAGGCGCACGGCTTTGGCCACGGATTCGGGGCGCATGAACTGCGTTTCGTCGTAGTCTCCCTCGGCGACACCGCGGTGGGCTTGAATCTCACGCTGCATGTCGGAATCGACCTTGCCGGGGTGAATAGAGCTCACACGGATTTTGCCTCGCTGTTCCTCTCGCAGAGCATCGGTGTAGGCGCGCAGCGCGAATTTCGTCGTGGCATATGGGCCAAACCCGGCGCTGGATCGATAGCCCGCGCCAGAGTTGATCGTCACCACAATGCCGTGAGCAGTGTGCAGCGCGCCAAGCAGGCACCGGGTGAGTTCCGCAACAGCGAAAAGATTAATGTCGAAAGCATGTTTCCACTGCTGAGGCGTGGTTTCTGTTACTGGGTCATGGGCCACTACACCGGCGGAATGCACCAATACGTCAAGGCTATCTAGCCCCAGGTCGGCCACCGCGGCGCCGATGGCATCAGTATCGCCAAGATCCGCCACAAATCCCTGCGCGCTAGGAAATTGCTGTGCGACCTCATGTGCCTTGTCTGAGCTACCGCCGATAATCAGGTGGTGATCGTCCTGCAGCTGGTGTGCAATCGCGAGACCAATGCCTCGGGTTCCGCCGGTAATAAGTGCAATCTTGCGATCCATGTTTCGCTTCGTCCTTCCTTTGTCCACAGGCGATTTCCTATGCATTTGTTTTCTCCATGCATTTACTGTCTGTACTAGTCCTACCCTTGCCCGCCGACAACCGACCTCAACCATGCTGTCGCGTGAGGGATGTGCTGCGCGATCTTCAGCGCGGAGGTCGGCGCCAGACCATAGGGTGTAAGGGCAGATATATATGACGCCGCAGCGTGCACCGCGACACCGACCGCAGCTGTATCGACCACATAATCCGCCTCGTGCGTCTCAAACTCGGCTTGCCCTGCCTCGGCATATCCACCGTCGCGGGCGCGTCTGCCGGCATCGCGTGCAATCAGCGCACCGAGGATTCCGGCCAGCACATCGCCGGATCCAGGGGTGGCCGCCCATGACGACGCAGTATCCACAACCAAGGCTCGCTGTGGGTTGGCGATGATGGTGAAGCGTCCCTTCAGTAACACTGTGCAGTTCAGTTCTCGGGCCAGACGTTCAGTAGAGGTGATCCGGTCTGGCGATTCCAAAGGCAAACCAGCTGCCTTTGCTAACCGGTCGAATTCACCGTCATGCGGGGTGAGCAAGACAGGGGCGTTGCGGGCACGAAGAACGTCCAGCACATCCGGGTTCTTCGCCAAGACGGTGATCGCGTCGGCGTCAAGAACCAAAGGCTGCACCATATCGAGGACCGCGAGGAGCTCCTGGCGAGCGTCGCGGTCCGTGCCTCGACCCGAACCGACCATGCGTGCTTGCACCTGTCCAGCGTCGCGGACAGTAGGGTGCACGATCACTTCTGGGGTGGTGGCCAGGACGTATTCGGGGTGCTCGCCGATGTAGCGCACCATCGAACTGGTGGTGTTAACCGCCGCGAGGGTGGCCAACACACCCGCGCCCAAATAGTCTTTACTACCTGCGCAGATTCCGACGACTCCGCCTGAGTACTTGTCATCTGTGGCACCTGGTTCGCCAGGTAGAGTGCCGGGCAATGGCTGCGGGGTGCAGGCCATTTGCTGGAGAGGCTGATTGTGGTGAGCAAGTAGTTCGACCGGTGTGTGCCACAAAGCAGTAGTGCCTTCCAACTTGGCCAGCTCAGCAGAGAGCAGGGAGCCATCGTCCAGACCAATATCCTCGCAGAGCACCGTTCCGCATGCAGCGCTGAGACCATGGGCTCGGCGTAGCCCGCCAAAAGTGATGGTCACGTCGGCGCGGACGTGCTTGCCGGGTGCTTTACCCGTGTCAGCGACCACGCCACTTGGAATGTCGATGGCCAATACCTTGGCTGCACGGAGAACCTCGTCGACCTCATCAGGGATTTCGCCCCGCCCACCAAGGCCAAACATTCCGTCGACGATTACACCGTAGCGGCAGGATTCTGCCGACGGTTCATTCGTCGTCGTAGCCTTGTCCTCGCCCAGCGCCACGAAGCTTCCGCCTGCTGCTGTGAAGGTCTGGGAGGCGCGTTCGTGAACATTATCTGTTCCCGCTATGGCGTATGCCTCCACCCTTTTCCCCTGCATGGCAAGCACCGCACCGGCGTATAGTGCGTCGCCTCCGTTGCCTCCGGGACCAACCAGCAAAAGCACGGGATCCTCCTGCGTCGCCAGCATGTTCTGAGTCACGGTGGCTACGGCGTGCGCGGCGGACTGCATCAGCTCGTCTGCTCGCTGCTGGCGAGCGAATAGAGCAGTCTCGGCGGAACGGATGTCCTCGACGGAATAAAGAGTGCGCATGCTGCCCATGATAGGGACGTCCACGCCTCGCCACCCGGACTTATCCTGACCTACCCCTCTGCGCCCGCATCAACTCATAGGCTTCCAACGCTGCGGCGCGGGATTCCTTTAGGTCTCTTTTGACCCGAGCGCCATTCGCTACCTCCTGGAGTGGTGCCTTGATCTTCAGGAGTAATTCTAAGCTTCCAAAAGACCATTCCCCTCCAGGACTAATCCTGCTTAAACTCGCGGGCAATGAGCAGCTTCATGATTTCGTTGGTGCCGCCGTAGATCCGCTGCACGCGGGCGTCCGTGTACATCCGCGAGATTGGGTATTCCCGCATAAATCCATAGCCACCGAAAAGCTGCAGGCAACGGTCCGCCACAGAACTCTGCAGATCCGAGGCCAGGTATTTGGCTGCAGAGGCCTGGGCTGTCGTCAGCTTGCCCTCGATGTGCAGAGCCGTACAGTGATCAGTCAGGGTCTTCGCCGCCAGCGTCTCACTCGCGCACTCGGCCAGCACGAACTGAGTATTTTGGAATCCGAGAATTGGTCGGCCAAACGCTTCGCGCTCATTGACGTATTTGATGGTTTGGCGCACTGCCCCTTCACATGCCGACGCCCCTGCAATTGCGAGAATCAAGCGCTCCTGAGGCAGCTGCTGCATCAGTTGGATGAAGCCTTTGCCCTCGATGCCTCCGAGCAGATTGTCCTTCGGCACGCGCATATCAGTAAAGAAAAGTTCTCGGGTGTCCTGGCCTCGCTGGCCGATCTTGTCCAACACCCGTCCCCGCTCGAAGCCTTCAAGATCCTTTGTCTCTGCGACTATAAGAGACAACCCCTTGCCACCTGGCTGGTCGTTGGTTCGGGCAACAATCACCACAACATCGCAGTGAGTGCCATTAGTGATAAAGGTCTTGGAACCATTAATTACCCATTCATCACCATCGAGCTCCGCCTTGGTCTTAATGCTCTGCAGATCCGAGCCCGTGCCCGGCTCTGTCATGGCAATAGCGCCGACGAGCTCACCACTAGCCATCCCCGGTAGCCACCGCTTACGCTGCTCCTCAGTACCAAGCTGGTATATGTAATGAGCCACAATCACGGAGTGCACACCGTTGTGCCAGGCGGAATCCCCGGCAAGCCCCAGCTCCTGTTGGATGACGGCTTCGTGTGCGAAGGTGCCGCCTCCGCCACCATATTCTTCGGGAATGGACGCACACAGCAGTCCAGCGTCGCCTGCCTTATTCCAGAACTCACGCTCTACCTGATGGTTTTCTTCCCACTTCAGCTCGTTGGGGGTCACCTCACGAGCGATAAACTCGCGGGCATGCAGGCGTAGGGCGTCAGTTTCTTCAGTTTCCCAAGTGGCGCGGTAGTTATCCAGAATCATGGCCAAGGCTCCCTCGTTGGTAGAGAAGCGCCGACATGTTATTTTGCCGACAAATACTTTCGGGGAGTAACGCTACAGCAGACTGCCTACCAGCTTCCTCGGTTTTTGAAAATGGGCAGGAAAAGCGCAACAAAAAGTCCCCCCAGTCGGACTCGAACCGACACTGAACGGATTTTAAGTCCGCTGCCTCTGCCAATTGGGCTATAGGGGGCGTGCCATGACCTCAGCCAGCATCCCGTCTAATATATCCTTCTCGCTGATCGTGATCTCACTAAGCCCCCAATCTAGGAACCGGCTTGTGAAGGCATCCACCACAATTGAACCACCACCGATGACGTCCGCACGCCCCGGGTGCATAGGCCCGTACTCGCAACGCTGCTGGGGCGTCAATCCCAGCAACGTACGTGCTGTTGCGCGAAAGTCCTCTAGCGGCAAGGTGGCCATGTGAATGCGCTCGGGCTCATACTCCGAAAGCCCCAGAGTAAGAGCGGTGAGGGTCGTCATCGTACCCGCCACCCCGACAACCTGATCGACTGCGCGCAGATCCACATGCGAGCGAACCTGCTCCATCAACTCCTCGACGAAGGAACGGGCATCGTCGATCTGCTGCTGCGTTGGCGGTTGATCGTGCAGGAAGCGTTCCGTCAACCGCACACAGCCCATGTTCGCTGAGAAAGCCTGCGGCTCGCGGCCTGGGCCATGAACAACGAACTCCGTAGATCCGCCACCTAGATCAATTACGCACACGGTGCACTCTGCAGCACCCGGCAGGTCGGTGACGGCTCCCCGGAAACTGAGCTCAGCCTCTTGTTCGCCAGAAATAACCTTTGCCACCGCGCCTTCGCGCACGCGCCCCAGATGGCGGCGGGTGATGTCGAAGAATTCTTCACGGTTCGCCGCGTCGCGGGTAGCGGAGGTCGCGCCCATCATCACGTCGACCACCCCGTAGTCGACCATCCGGTCGGCATAGATTTGCAGTGCATCATCCACGCGCTGCAGCGCCTCGTCTGCAAAACGCCCGGTGGCATCTACCCCCTGCCCCAGGCGAACGATGATGTTATCCCTGTTCAGCTCGTTAATCTGACCATCTGGAGTCCGCTCGCTGATGAGCAAACGGATGGAGTTTGTGCCGCAGTCAATGGCGGCAAAGCGGGGATTGGAAACCTCATTGTGGGGAGCACTCATAGTTCCCCAGGCTACCCCAGTGCGCTAGATCCCCTTTTTGGGCTATTCCTCAACGCTCGCGGTCTGCATTGACGTACCCAGAGCGGCGGAGGTCGGCCAGTCCTTAGGCAGCGCCGTACCTTCAAGCTTTGGGTTGTTTTCGATTGCCAGCGCCACAGCTTCGGTTCCTAGGCGTACCCGATCCGGCCCTTCTGCCAGCGCATAGGCGATAAGGACGTGCAGGCACTTCACGCGATCTGGCATTCCCCCGCCAGAGAAGTCGGTACCCAGGTCTTCCATTTTGTTGCGTTCAGCCAGGTAGTGCTCGTGTGCTGCTCGGTAGTCCGCAGCTAGATCCTCGTCCTCGCTCAATCGGGCTTGCATTGACTTCATGACGCCCGCCACCTCTAGGCGCGAGGCTTCCGCGGTCAGGCGCGGGTCAGTCAGGTAGTAGAGAGTGGGGAAAGGCGTACCATCAGGCAACTTGGGCTGCGTTTTCACCACTGCGGGCACACCGTCAGGCGTGTAGTAGCTGACCTCCACCACACCACGTAGCGGACGGCCAAGCTGCTGGCGCATTACCTCAAGGTCTTCGTCGGTCGGTGGGCCGGGCTGGCGGGCATTGGTCATCTTTAGACTTTCTGGGTTCTTTTGGTGGGCGTTTTACTTGTGGACGTTTTGTTTGACGTTTTGTTTAAAGGAAACCTGCGAGTACTAGTTAGCTGGCGCGGGTGCTTGTTCCTGCGCCGGAGCCGGGGCGCCTTCAGAGGCTTGCTCGGGCGCCGGCGCGTCCGTCTTTTCCTCCGGCACTGTCGGCAGCTTGTGATCCTCATTCTCCGGGTTGTTCTGTTCCTCCAAGACTTCCTCCGGAGTAGAGATGGAGTCCCACAACTGCTGGTACCAATCGCGGTTCCCCTCGTCACCGTTCTTCTCGTCTTCCACTTCGGTGCCCAGCTTGTCAGCCTGGATCTTCGGGGAAATGATGCGGAATGCCGACTCTCCCGGTTCAATCAGTCCCAGGCGGGTGCGAGCCTGCTCCTTGATGTAATCCTCATCGCGGTAGCGATTGAGCTCGCTGGTCAATTCGGCCTTTTCCTTCTCCTGCCCCGCAATCTTCGTGTTGAGCTGCGCCAGCTCAGCGCGTTGTTCAAAATAGTTACGCAGCGGATTCGTAATCGAAACCGCCAGGAAGATCAGCAAAAGCAGCGACACGAGCCACGTCGCGGGGCTCATGTTCTTCGGCACCTCCACAAAGGATCGGGCCATGCGCTTCGGCGCGGTCTGTGCGCGCTGCCGTCGCTTTTCTCGTCTCTCGATCGACCGTGCGCGAGGCAGGCGGGCGGACGCGGGGCGGTCTTTTTCCTGCCCGTTGTTTTCGGACGCCACGTCTGCGCGCGGCTTCTCCTCCGGCTCCTTTGCCGGTTCGCCCTTGGTCGATTTGCTCATGGTCTACAGAGTCTAGCGAAGCGAAGCTGAAATGCGAGTAGCCCACGGCCACCTACGCGGGTGGCCGTGGGCTACTGATCTGTTATGCGTTTACTTCTTGAAGCGCGGGAAGGCAGAGCGGCCTGCGTATACGGCAGCGTCGCCCAGGATCTCCTCGATGCGCAGCAGTCGGTTGTACTTTGCAACGCGCTCGGAACGAGCCGGAGCACCGGTCTTGATCTGGCCGCAGTTCAGAGCGACAGCCAAGTCGGCAATGGTGGTGTCCTCGGTCTCACCGGAGCGGTGGGACATCATGGTGCGGTAGCCGTTGCGGTGAGCCAGCTCGACGGCCTCGAAGGTTTCGGTCAGAGTGCCGATCTGGTTAACCTTCACCAACAGGGCGTTGGCGGCCTTCTCCTCGATGCCCTTGGCCAGGCGCTGCGGGTTGGTGACGAAGAAGTCATCGCCAACGATCTGCACCTTGTCACCGATCTTGGCGGTCAGGGCAGTGTAGCCCTCCCAGTCGTCCTCCTGCAGTGGATCCTCGATGGAGACGATCGGGTAGGACTCGATGAGCTCCTCGTAAACCTTAGCCATCTCCTCGGCGGTGTGCTCGCCGCCCTCGAAGTGGTACTTGCCGTCCTTGTAGAACTCGGAGGAAGCGACGTCCAGAGCCAGTGCCACGTCCTCGCCGACCTTAAAGCCAGCCTTTTCGATTGCCTCGACAATCAGGTCCAGGGCAGCCTTAGTGGAATCGACGGAAGGGGCGAAGCCGCCCTCGTCACCCAGGCCGGTGGACAGCCCCTTTTCCTTAATAACCTTCTTCAGGGTGTGGTAAACCTCTGCGCCGGCACGCAGTGCCTCGGAGAAGCTCTCGGCACCGATCGGGGCGATCATGAACTCCTGGACATCAACGCCGGAGTCTGCGTGTGCACCGCCGTTGAGGATGTTCATCATCGGCACCGGCAGAACGTGAGCGTTCGGGCCACCGACGTAGCGGAACAGTGGCAGATCGGCGGTCTCTGCAGCTGCGTGAGCCACAGCCATGGATACACCCAGGATCGCATTGGCGCCCAGCTTGGACTTGTTCTCGGTGCCGTCCAGATCCTTCATCAGCTGGTCAACGACGCGCTGGTCGTCAGCCTCAACGCCCATCAGCTCTTCGTCGATCTCGTCGATAACGTTCTTGACGGCGTTCAAAACACCCTTGCCCTGGTAGCGGTCGCCACCATCGCGCAGCTCGTGTGCCTCGTGCACACCGGTGGAGGCGCCGGAAGGTACGGCCGCACGGCCGAAGGAACCGTCGTCCAGTACTACGTCAACCTCTACGGTCGGGTTACCGCGGGAATCCATGATTTCACGGGCATCAATGTTGAGGATCAGGGCCATGTGTCTGCCTCCTTGGCATGTGGCATCGAGTGCCAACTGTTGATTATCTGTTCTCGGTTAACAGCTAAAAAGGTCTCCACCGTGGCCTAGGCATTCATCTGATCGGCACCTAGTGCAACGGTCTACTCCCATTGTGACACCGCCATAAAATTTTCGCCGTCGCCCGGAAGAACCGAGGGAAAACTCCCCCTCCCTAAAGGGGGATGGTTTTACATAGGCGACTGTCCGAGCGCGTAGTTTGCCGCTGCATCGCGCACCTGCATCACGTACTCGTCGGAAAGGTTGTAGCCCTTGATTGCGTTAGTCCAGCCGGACTTAGTACCAAGGTCGCGCTGTTCACGGCACAACAAGGCGCTTGCGGCAGCAGCTGCGTCAAACACACTCTGGGGGCTTTTCTTTCCATCCTTGTCAGCATCCACCCCATAGGTCTTCCAGGATTCAGGGATGAACTGCATCGGCCCCAGCGCGCGGTCGTACTCGCGATCTCCATCTAGTCGTCCACCATCGGTATCTTCCACCTTGGCGAACTGTCGCCCATCGAGCTTCGGCCCAATGATGTCCGGCTCGGCAATGCCATCATCGTTTAGCTTTGACGCCCCGAAGCGGTCACCGTCGTACGTTCCATGGCGGGTTTCTACGTATCCGAGTCCGGCCAGAGTGTTCCAGGAAAGATTGCAGGTGGGGTGCTCTGCGCGAGCGATTGCCTCTGCATTTCCGTAGGCAATAAGCGCGGGCAGAGGAATGTTTAGTTCCTCGGACTTGGGCTTGGCCCAATCCAGTAGCCGCTGATAAGCGCTGTCGAAATCGTCTCCGTCTATATCCGGGGCCGGACTCGCTGCCTTTGGCGGCACATCCGTGGGCACCGGTTGGCGGTCGGATTCCGCGTTATTGTTGTTCGTCACGAATCCCGCGACGAGGTAGCCAACCAGTCCAATGATCGCCAATAGTGCGATAACCACGACGAAGAATCCGCAGCCTCCCAGCAACCCTCGATTGGGGCGGCTTGAGGTTGCTGCCTCGTCGTCCCATGTCAGATCCCTGGGTTCGATCCTTTGGGGACGGCGATAGCGGTTCGACGCCATGAAGGTCCTTCCTATTTCTTGGTGC
Source organism: Corynebacterium sp. 22-2729 (assembly GCF_053479475.1). Classification (NCBI taxonomy): domain Bacteria; kingdom Bacillati; phylum Actinomycetota; class Actinomycetes; order Mycobacteriales; family Corynebacteriaceae; genus Corynebacterium; species Corynebacterium sp. 22-2729. The sequence continues at coordinate 16,278 of NZ_JBRBCA010000009.1, read as the reverse complement.
GTCCGCTCGACTTAGTTTGTTTCTTCTTAGCCGGAGCCGCACTTACTAACACTGCGCTTAGGCTACTAGCTGGCAATTGAACCCGTGTTTCCGACTCGGCTATTTGAAGCTCAGCCATGTCAGCAAAGACGCGCTCCCCCACGGTGACGTGTACTCCGGGGAGAACTCCATGCTGGGTGAGATAGCGCACCAGCGCGGCGTCCCTGTCGCTGATTCGGTCGACTACGAGGTATTGACCCGTGTGGGCGTCAGAAAGCAGGAAGGCCGAACTCGCGGGAATACGGCCACCCTCGTCCGGAATGGGGTCACCGTGTGGGTCTCGGGTGGGGTTATTGAGCAGGTTGGCGATGCGTTCAACAAAGGTCTCGGACACTGCATGTTCCAGGACCTCAGCTTCGTCATGCACTTCATCCAGCCCATATCCCAGATGGGTGCAGAGGAAAGTTTCGATCAATCGGTGGCGACGCACCATGGCCAGTGCGATGGTGCGCCCGGCGTCGCTGAGTTCAATGTCGCCATAGGGGGCGTGCTCAACGAGCCCCTGCGCGACGAGGCGCTTAATGGCCTCCGACGCCGTGGAGGGGCGTTGTTCCATGTGAGAGGCCAAAACGGAGAGGGAAACCCCGCTGCCGGACCATTCCTGTAGATCGAAGATCTTCTTCAGGTAGTCCTGGGACCTCTCGGGAAGGTCTGTGACATGCATACAGTTCAGTTTACGGGGGTAAGGGGGTTTTATGAACTCCTGGGGATGGATTAGACTACACTGTATTGTTCAACGCGTTGAACTTTACACCCCTCACTAACAGAAAGAGTTATACAGTGAAAATGAATACCACTAAGCGGATGGTCGCAGCCCTCTGTATCAGTGCGCTTTCAATAGCTGGCACGACAGCCTGCAATAGCAACGGCACCGGCGGCGCCGAAAAGGCCGAGGTTCTCACTACTTTCACCATTTTGCAGGACATCACCGCCAACATCGCCGGCGATACCCTCACAGTGCGGTCGCTAACCCAGCCCGGCGCGGAAGTCCACGGTTACGACCCCTCCCCCACAGATATCGCCGCCGCCTCTAACGCAGAACTCATCATCAACAACGGCCTGGGCCTCGAACATTGGCTGGATAAGCTGACCGCCGACAGCAAAGCCAAGCGCGTTACAGCAAGCGATGGCATCACCCCTATCAACATCAAGGGCACTGACCAGCCCAACCCCCACGCGTGGATGAGCCCATCAATTGCCAAAACCTATGTCGACAACATCGTCAAGGCCCTCAGCGATCTGCGCCCGGATAACGCGCAAACATACGAGGACAACGGCGATAAATACAAGGATAAGCTCGACGACGTGCAGACCGAATTGCACACCGGCCTAAAGAAACTCCCTCGTAGCCAACGCGCGCTCATGACTTGCGAGGGCGCCTTTAGCTACCTCACCCACGACGCAGGCATGAAGGAGGGCTACATCTGGCCAGTCAACACTGAAGGCGAGATCACCCCACAGCAGATCACCCAGGCCACCAAGTTCGTCAAGGACAACCATGTCCCCGCCGTGTTCTGCGAATCCACCGTTGAAGCCGGCCCGAAAGAGCAGGTGATGCGTGACTCTGGCGCACGCGACGGCGGTACGCTCTACGTTGACTCCCTCTCCGAAACCGACGGCCCTGTACCGACCTATCTCGATCTTCTTTCTTATGACGCCCGCACCATCGTCAGCGGGCTCACCGGTAAGGACACCAAGAAGTAAATGACACCACCGCAGTCTTCAGACATACCCTCTACAAGCCCGGCTCTTGTCGTCGATGATGTGCACGTTAACTACGGTTCTGTCGATGCGCTAACCGGCGTGAACCTCCGCCTCGAGTTCGGGCAGATCACGGCGCTCATCGGCATGAATGGCGCTGGCAAGTCCACGCTTTTCAAGGCCATCATGGGGTTGGTGCAGCCATCGTCAGGACGCATCACAGTTGGCGCCAGCGGCGCACGTGGGGCTGTGGCCTATGTTCCTCAGCACGATCACGTGGACTGGAATTTCCCCATCAGTGTCCGCGAAATCGTCGCCAGCGGAAGGCGCCAGGCACGGTCGAAGGTGGGGCTCCTGCCGCAGGGCTCGCCACTATGGGGACTGAAGAGTTGGCGTCAAGAAAAGAAGAACAACGAACGCATCGTTGATGAAGCACTGCGACAGACCGGGCTAACGGAGCTGCAGGACCGTCCCGTCGGGGCGCTTTCAGGCGGGCAACGCAAACGCGTCTTCGTGGCGCGCGGCATTGCCCAAGAGGCAAAGATTATGCTGCTCGACGAACCTTTTGCAGGGGTCGATACACAGTCACAGTCGCAGATCACCGCACTATTGCACGAGCTCGCCGGAGACGGCACCGCGCTTTTGATCTCCACACATGACCTCGACCGACTCCCGGAACTATGCGACAACGTGGCGATGCTCAACCGACGCATCGTGGCCGAGGGTGCGCTGCATGATGTGCTGACGGCGGAAAACCTCACTCGCACTTTTAGCACCGATACGCCGCTGATCGCGGACAAGGAGGCACACTCATGAGCGCTCTCTCCGGCACTTTCCTCGATCCCATCCTTGTGCCTTTTAGCTATAGCTTCGTCCATCGTGCGCTGCTTGCCGCCAGTGTGATGGCTATCGTCGCAGGCTTACTCAGCTGCTGGCTGATCCTCGTCGGCTGGTCTCTTTTGGGAGATGCAGTTTCACACGCCGTCCTACCCGGCGTGGTGCTGGCCTATATCGCCGGCGTGCCCTTCGCCGTTGGGGCTATGGTGGCGGCACTGATCGCGGTAGGACTGGTGGGCTCGGTAAAAGAGCGAACCACACTGCGGGAGGACACCTCCATCGGCATTATCTTCACCACCTTCTTCGCGCTCGGCTTGGTGCTGCTCTCTGTCACCCCGAGCGGTACGCACCTTCAGGAAATCCTGTTCGGCAACCTGCTGGGCATCACGCAGTCCTCGTTGTGGCAGATTCTGACTATCGGCGGTATCGCCTGTGTCGTGCTTCTCGCCAATGCGCGCACCTTCACCCTGTGGGCTTTTGACGCCGAGCACTCCAGAACCATGGGCTTCAACACGAAGGCCATTCGCTGGGCGCTGCTGGCTTGCCTCGCGTGTGTGGTGGTCGCCAGCGCTCAAGCCGTCGGCGTGATTTTGGTGGTCGCGATGCTAATTACCCCAGGTGCGACGGCTTACCTGTGGACGCGCCGTTTTCGCCGTATGCTGCTGATTGCCCCGCTGGTCGCCTGGGTCAGCTGTGTCGCGGGCATTGTGCTGAGCTTCAATTTGAATGTCTCCGCCGGCGGCACCATCGTGTTAGTGCAATCGGCGATTTTCGCTCTGACGTACTTGTTCGCCCCGCGTGAGGGGCTGGTGCGGGCAATGCTGGCGCGCCACTAAATGCCTTTTGCCCCCCACTGCTTAGGAATCCCGTTCCTAGGCTTCTGGCCGCTGGGTGCGCAACTTCTCGCGGAAGGCAGCAACTGCGTCATTCAAGCGACGCTCTGCCTCGCCGGGACTATCGAGCTCCAGGCCGACCATCGGGTAGCGAATATCAGTCGGGATGTCCTTATCCGGAATTCCCAGTTTCCGAGCCTCGGCAATGACGGCCTCCGCAGCCGATAGCGCACTCGTACCGGTGGCACCGTGCACGGCGGGGAATTGCTGCGCATGCGGCTCCTGGCGCGTGGCAGGGCGGGGTGCTGCATGCGGTGAATTGTGGGGTGTCCGGTGGGGTTCCGGGTGTGATTCAGGACGGGCGGGCTGCTTCTTCGCCTCCGTGTAACGCAGGTAGTCCTCGCCGAAGTCCCTAACTCGTTGAGCTTCCTCTTCCTTTTTGCCCGCCTCCCACAGGCGATCCTGCTCCTGGCGTGGCACTTGACGCTCTACCTCTTCAAAAAGGTAAGGCGCGCGAGAGCGCAATTTCGCAGAGAAAGCGCCCGCCACATGCCCAATGTCGAAGGAGCCTCGGCGGTTAGCAATTTCAGCGTGGAAGAGCACCTGCAGCAACACATCGGAAAGCTCAGAACACAGATCCTGCTCAAGCCACTCGGGACGTGCGCCCTTTTCTGCGTTCTTTTCTGTGCCGTCCTGGGCGTTGTTATTTGCGCCGTCCTTAGCGTGGTCCTTTGCGCCCGCCCGTGGATTGGTTGCGGCCTCCCACTGCTCCATCAACGCGATGGTGCGGGCCAATTCCTCGGTCTCCTCCCGCAGGTATTTCACCAAGCTAGTGTGGGTCATCGACTGCTCCCACTCCCCCTGGCGCAGCGCCCGCGCCATCAGTGCAACCGCATCCTCAATCTCATCCATCACAGAGGCCGGAACCTCTGTACGGGTCGTGCGACGCAAACCAGCGACGGCAGCGGTGTGCTCATCGGTTCCGACGATTTCACCGTCCACTACTCCATCGCCTGAGTGGGTAATCTCGTGCTCGTTTTCCCCCGCGGTGGCGTCATCAGAAACAGCGGTAGAAGAACCAGCCTCCAACTCACGTGCAGGCTCCAAATGCACCTTCAGACTCGGCGCGGTGACGAGCTCTTCGCCAGCCTCAATGCGGCTAATAACAGTCTCATTGTCCAGATCCGTCGTGACGAGAATCTCGGAGTCGTCGACCGTGTGGCCACCCAAATCCGCGATGACCCAGCGGACGCGGATAGGTACCTCCTCCGTGTAACACACATCGCCGCGGAGCAGATCGACGGCGTCCACGGGAATCATCGCGGGGAAACGGGGATCGAGCAATACGACTGACATGGCGGTTATTCTAGCGTGTCACCGCTCAAGACGTGCTTTAGTCCTTGCTAGTGGTCGTGCCCGCCGCTCCGGACATACTGCGGATCGGAATACCAGCCAATTGTGTCAGCGCATCGGCACACCACTGCACCAGCTCGGTATCGCGCAACGGAACCGCACGCATCCCCTGACCGCGCTTCGGCGCCGGGATCAGCACAATCTTGGTCGTCGCCCGATAGTTTGCCGCCGGGAACAGGCGCTTCAGGCGCACCTGGGTGGAATCCTGCAACTCAATCGGGCTGAAGCTGATCTTCGAGCCGGTCGCTACAACTTCCGTGACCTGCAGGTCTCGGCACAGCAACCGCAGACGGGAAAGCACCGCAAGCATTTGAATCTGTTGTGGGGGCTCGCCATAGCGGTCGTTGAGTTCCTCCAGGACCTTCTCGATCTGTTCCTCGTCCTGCACTTCCGCGAACTTGCGGTAGGCCTCCAGGCGAAGGCGCTCCGAAGCGACGTATTCGGCCGGGATATGCGCATCAATAGGCAGATCGATGCGGATCTCCTTCTTCTCCTCCTCACGACCGTCAACAGGCTTGCCATCGGCCATGGCTCGGAACGCTTCCACTGCTTCGCCCACCAGGCGAACGTAAAGGTCGAAGCCCACCCCTGCGATGTGACCGGATTGCTCGGCGCCCAGCACATTACCTGCGCCGCGCATTTCCAGATCCTTCATGGCAACCGCCATGCCCGCTCCGAGGTCGTTGTTCTGGGCGATGGTGGCTAGCCGGTCGTAAGAGGTCTCAGTGAGTACCTCACCGCGTGGGTATAGGAAGTAGGCGTATCCGCGCTCGTGGGAACGACCCACACGACCACGCAGCTGGTGCAGCTGCGAAAGACCCATGTGATGCGCATTCTCGACGATCAGGGTGTTTGCGTTGGCAATGTCCAGACCCGTTTCCACGATGGTGGTACACACCAGCACGTCGAATTCGCGGTCCCAGAAGCCCTTGACCGTGGTCTCAAGCTGTTCCTCGCTCATCTGACCGTGCGCAACCACCACGCGAGCTTCCGGCACCAGGCGGCGAATATCGGCAGCGGTCTGCTCGATAGTGCGCACCTTGTTATGCACGTAGAACACCTGGCCATCGCGCAGAAGCTCGCGGCGGATGGCAGCTGCCACATGCTTGTCTTCCTGTGCACCGACATACGTCAGCACCGGATGGCGATCCTCCGGTGGAGTAAGGATTGTCGACATTTCGCGGATACCCGCCATCGACATCTCCAGGGTGCGAGGAATCGGGGTGGCGGACATAGTAAGTACGTCCACGTGAGTGCGCAGAGACTTGATGTGCTCCTTGTGCTCCACACCGAAGCGCTGCTCCTCATCCACGATGATCAGCCCAAGGTTCTTCCAGTGGACCCCCGTCTGCAGCAGGCGATGGGTACCGATCACAATATCCACCGTGCCATCGGCCATGCCGGCAATGACCTTCTTGGATTCCGCCGGAGTGGTAAAGCGCGACAGTTCCCTAATGGTCGTGGGGAAGTCCTGCATGCGTTCGCTAAAAGTATTGAAGTGCTGTTGCGCAAGCAAAGTCGTCGGCACGAGAACCGCCACCTGTTTGCCGGATTGCACGGCTTTGAATGCTGCGCGCACTGCAACTTCCGTTTTTCCATAGCCCACATCGCCGACAATCACGCGATCCATCGGCACTGGCTTTTCCATGTCCGCTTTCACGGCCTCAATGGCGTTGTACTGATCCTCGGTTTCCGTGTAGGGGAAGGCATCCTCCATCTCGCGCTGCCACGGAGTATCCGCTGCGAACGCATAGCCCGGCGCGGCCTGGCGGCTGGCATACAACTGCACCAGCTCGCCGGCAATCTCCCGCACCGCGCCGCGTGCCTTGCGCTTGGTGTTTTTCCAATCAGCTCCGCCCATTTTGGACAGCGCCGGCTTCTCACCACCGACATAGCGCGAGAGCATATCCAGCTGATCCATCGGCACATACAGCTGATCCCCAGGGCCACCACGCTTGCTGGGCGCATACTCCAAAACCAGGTATTCACGGCGGGAGGCATCCGCCCCCTTGCCCACCGTGCGTTCCGTCATCTTCACAAACTTGCCGATGCCATGGGAGTCATGCACCACCAAGTCGCCTGGCTCCAAGGCCAGCGGATCCACCCTGTTGCGCTTCTTCGCCGGCTTGCGTTTGCCCGTGGCTTTCGCGTCCACACGGTTACCGGTTAGATCCGTTTCGGTAAAGAACAGCAAGCTGGAGCGCTTATCATCCCCAGCGAAAGGGAACACCAAACCCTCAAAAGCAACCGCATGATAGATACTCACCTGGTGCGGAGCGGGTTCATCGGCAGTCGTGTGCTTCGACTTCTTGATCCTCCCCAGTCCCCGACTGCCGCTCAGATCCACGCCGATGGCCTCCGCTGCAATACCGGCCTCTTGGAACCGTCGCAGCATACGGGCCGCAACGGCCGGGGTCGGTGCGGCAAAGGCCACACGACCGCCAGATTCCACCCGCTTCCGGATATCGCTCATTAACGCACCGATCGCTTCCATTTCTCCGTGCGGTCGGGGCGCCGGGGCGTAGTCGAGTTCGAGGATGTCGGAGGTGTTGGCGTCGGCGTCGGTATCTGCTTCAAAATCAGCCATTCCGGGCGTAGAAAGGGTCCACCACGGCCGTCGCAGTTTCTGCTGCACCTTCTGCACCGCAGCCACCGACAGGTAGGCCACGCCCTCCATCGGAGCGGAACCACCCATCGCGGCGACATCCCAGCTGGCTTCGAGGAACTGCTGGCCGGTTTCGCGCAGATCGTGAGCGCGCCGTTCGACAGCAGCGGGAGCCAGCACCAGCGTGTGCGTCTCCTCTGGCATGAGTTCCGGCAGCGCCACCAGATCTGCTGTGTGTAGCACCGGAATCAGCGATTCCATGCCCTGCACCTGCATTTTCTGGCTGATCTTATCGAGGATCTCGGCCAGCTCTGCGTTGCCGGCATGTTCTTGAGCCAGGTTCTTTGCCTTCGACGCCACCTCGTCCGTCACGATCAACTCCCGGCAGGCGTAGACCATCACCTCGTCTGGCTCTACCCCGGGGATGGTGCGCTGGTCGCCGACGCTAAAAGCGCGCACCTCAGTGATCTCATCGCCCCAGAAATCCACGCGTACAGGCATTTCCTCGGTCGCGGGGAAAATATCCACGATGCCGCCGCGGATAGCGAAGTGACCCCGCTTGCCCACGACATCAACGTGCGTATATCCAAGCTCCTGCAGGCGGTGAGTCAATGCCTCGAAGTCGATTTCCTCTCCCACCTTCAGCCGCACCGGGATGACGTCGCCCAGATTGGACTGCACAGGCTGCACTGCCGCTCGTGTCGGCGTGACCACCACCTTGAGGTTTGCATCCCCTTGCTGAAGGCGCCGTAGCACCCGCATGCGGGTTGCCACGGTCTCTACCGCCGGGGAGAGTTTCTCGTGTGGCAAGGTCTCCCAGGATGGGAAGTGCTCGACGCCATCGCCCAGCATGTACCGCAATACCGTGGTGAGATCCTGAGCCTGGCGGCCCGTCGCCGTCACCACCAGCAGTGGAGCACGTTGCGCCATAGTTCCAACGATGAACGGCCAGGCTCCTTCGGGAGCCTGCATATGCAGAGACTGCTCCCCCAGATGCGTCATCATCCCGCGCAACTTTCCATCCTGAGCGGTGGCTTTGAGTAGCCCCGCCAGGCTGGGCGCCATTTTCGACGGCTGATTGGACTCGGCTTGCGACGTGGATGTCTGACTCATGGCCATCAGTTTATCTTCCAGCCCACCCTGCGGTTTATGCGCCCGGTTCGCCATACTGTAATGTGTCTGCTGCACATTATTATGTGCCACTCTCCCATGGTGTAATTGGCAACACTACGGTTTTTGGTACCGTCATTCTAGGTTCGAGTCCTGGTGGGAGAGCTTTTTTAATGCGAAGGGTAGGGCAACCCATGTTCGGCAACGCCACTACAGCGCGCGGCGCTGAATCCAACTCTTTTTGGCACACATTCACCACAAAATTCATCGGCACCCCGCCAGAGAGCGATCTCAAGCATGTCGAGGAAAACGCAGGTCGTTATTCCCTGGGCTTTGGCACCCAAAACATTGGCGATCAGATCGTGTCGGCCAAAACAATCCTGCCGTGGTTCCTATCCATCGTCGCAGCTCCCGCGTGGATCATTCCACTGTTGGTGCCGATCCGTGAGTCGGGCTCCATGCTGCCTCAAGCCCTGTTCCGCCCGTGGCTGCAAACTAAGACCTCGCGCCTGGGCTTCATGCAGATCGGTACGCTCGGCCAAGCTTTAGCGTGCGCGATCATGGTCGCAGCGGCTCTACTTACCGATGGGCTGCTGGCCGGACTGATTATTCTCGGAGCCCTGGCGCTGCTTTCAACCTGTCGTTCCCTGGTATCGCTAACCAGTAAGGACATTGCTGGACGCACCGTTCCGAAGGGGTTCCGTGGCCGACTCACGGGTTTTGCCACTACGTTGTCCGGCGCCGTGGCGATCCTTGTAGGTGTGGCCATCCAGGCCGCCCGTGGGGAGCTCACCCCTACCCTTTTCGCCGTTCTTTTTGCCATCGCCGCTGTGGCCTGGTTGGCCAGTGCATGGCTTTTCAAGGGGATTCGTGAGGGCGTCACCAAACAAGAACAAAAAGACCTTCCACAGGGCACCAGTTACCTGCGCGACGTTTTCGGCGACATCGTAGATCTTGTGCGCAGCGATGGGGACTTCCGCCGCTTCGTGTTGCTTCGTTCGCTGCTGCTCGCCTCGGCACTGTCGCCCACGTTCCTGGTAACGATGGCCAACCAGCAGTCCGTAGCGGAGGAATCTTCAGTGGCCAGCGCTATATTTACTGGCTTGGGTACCTTCGTCATCGCCGCTGGCGTGGCCTCGCTGCTCGCGGGCAGGGTTTCAGGATGGCTTTCCGATGTCAGCTCACGTAACACCCTCACTGGCGCCGCACTGCTGGCAACGGTTGTTCTGATCATCACCGTTGCTCTGGGCTATGCCTCCTCTATTAGTGACACCCACACGTGGACCACCGCCCTGGTGTGGTGGCTCCCCATCGCGTTTTTCATTATTTCGCTTGCCCACGCTGCGATTAGGGTCGCTCGCTCCACTTACATTGTGGATATGGCGGAGGGAACGCAGCGTACTCGGTATGTGTCGGTGGCGAACACGTTGATGGGTGTGCTGTTGCTGATCGTGGGTGCGTTGACCAGTGCGTTAGCAATGGTTTCCCCCGAGGTCGCTCTCGGCGCATTGGCGTTGTTCGGTTTGCTGGGAGCGGGACTGTCCCACACCCTGCCGGAAGTCTCGGTGGGCAAAGAAAACGTTTCTTAACTTGCCCGAGAGGGAGACCTGCCCAACGCAGCGAGTACACGGCGCTATGCTGGATATCGCTTTTGACCAAAAGTCAGGGAAAGTAAGTCAGGGAAAGTAAGGAATGCCAACAACGTGACTGATGCTGCACAAAACCCCGAAGCTCACCCGAAGGCTCAAAGCCAGCCCGTGGCAGTGATCGTGCTTGCTGCCGGAGCCGGTACGCGGATGAAGTCCGCGACGCAGAAGACCCTGCACTCCATTGGCGGGCGCACCCTGCTTTCACATAGCCTGCACGCCGCAGCGGGTATTAACCCGGAACGCATCGTGGCAGTGATCGGCCACGGTCGCGAGCAGGTCGGTCCCGCCGTGGCGGAGATATCCGAGCAGCTCGGCCGTACCATTGACACCGCCGTGCAGGAAGAGCAAAAGGGTACTGGGCACGCCGTCCAGTGCGCAATGGAGGCATTGCAGGGATTCGAAGGCACTGTCGTAGTGACCAATGCTGACGTCCCGCTCCTTTCCCCAGAAACTCTGCAGGAGCTTTCCGCAACCCACAATGGCGCAAGCGTGACCGTGCTTTCTGTCCACCAGGACAACCCCACGGGCTATGGACGCATCCTGCGCACCAATGACGGCATGGTGACCGCCATTGTTGAGGAAAAGGACGCGACGGAAGAGCAAAAGGCGATCAATGAGGTTAACTCCGGTGTCTTCGCTTTTGACGCGGCGATCTTGCGTGATGGCTTGGCACAGTTGAACACGGATAACGCGCAGGGCGAGTTGTACCTGACGGATGTACTGAGCATCGCTCGCAGCGCGGGTCACCCCGTGCGCGCCCACATCGCCGCCGACGCAGCGGAACTGGCGGGCGTCAACGACCGTGTACAGCTAGCGGCTGCAGGAGCGGAGCTCAACCGCCGCACCGTCACCGCAGCCATGCGTGGCGGAGCGACGATCGTCGACCCGGCTTCTACCTGGATCGACGTGGATGTCCAGATTGGCAGCGACGTAACGATCCTGCCGGGCACTCAGCTGCTCGGTACCACGACCATCGCGGATAATGCGCAGATCGGCCCCGACACCACCCTGGAGAACGTCGAGGTTGGCGAAGGTGCACGGGTGATACGCACTCACGGCTCTGATTCCACCATTGGCCCGCGCGCTGAGGTCGGGCCATTCACCTACATTCGACCAGGCACGGTGCTGGGTGAGGAAGGCAAGCTTGGAGGCTTCGTCGAGGCGAAGAAGGCCAACATCGGCCGAGGTTCCAAGGTGCCACACCTTACCTACATCGGCGATGCGACGGTCGGCGAGTACTCCAACATCGGCGCGTCCAGCGTCTTCGTCAACTACGACGGTGTAAACAAGCACCACACCACCGTCGGCTCTCATGTGCGCACGGGCTCCGATTCCATGTTTATCGCACCGGTAGTCGTGGGCGACGGCGCTTACTCTGGTGCCGGTACCGTCATCAGGGAAGACGTTCCGCCGGGAGCGTTGGCTGTCTCCGGCGGCAAGCAGCGTAACGTCGAAGGCTGGGTCGCTAAGAAGCGCCCCGGAACTGCCGCCGCTGCAGCCGGTGAAGCTGCCGCCAAGCGAGTAGCCGAGGGCGGCTCACCGACCTCTACCCCACAGGCAGACCAGCAGTAGCGCGCTCCTCTGCGCCAGTTTTGTTGTTACCTTTGGGCGCGCCCTAAAATGGGGAACGCCCTATTAAAAAGATGAATAGTCCAGCTCTTCGACCGGAAGGTTAAAGCACAAGTGTCCACCACCCACTGGATCGACAATCAAAAGAACCTGATGCTGTTTAGCGGCAGGGCTCATCCGGAATTGGGGGAGGCTGTTGCCCGTGAACTGGGCATCGAGGTCACTCCGACCACCGCCCGCGACTTCGCCAATGGCGAGATCTTCGTCCGCTTCGAAGAGTCCGTCCGCGGTTCCGATGCCTTCGTACTGCAGTCGCATCCGCAGCCGCTGAACAACTGGCTGATGGAACAGCTGATCATGATCGACGCACTGAAGCGCGGCTCCGCTAAGCGCATCACCGCGATCCTGCCTTTCTACCCCTACGCCCGTCAGGACAAGAAGCACCGCGGACGCGAGCCGATCTCCGCCCGCCTGGTCGCCGACCTGCTGAAGGCCGCCGGCGCGGATCGCATCGTCTCCGTCGACCTGCACACCGACCAGATTCAGGGCTTCTTCGACGGCCCGGTCGATCACATGCACGCCATGCCGATCCTTACCGATCACGTGAAGAAGAACTACAACCTAGACAACATCTGCGTGGTTTCCCCCGACGCTGGTCGCGTTAAGGTTGCCGAGAAATGGGCCAACGTTCTGGGCGACGCACCGCTGGCTTTCATCCACAAGACTCGCGACATAGATGTGGCCAACAAGGTCACCGCCAACCGCGTAGTCGGTGACGTGAAGGGCCGCACCTGTGTGCTGCTGGATGACATGATTGATACCGGCGGAACTATCGCGGGCGCCGTCGGTGTGCTGCGTGAGGCGGGCGCTGGCGACGTAATCATCGCCACCACCCACGGTGTGTTTAGCGACCCAGCTCGAGAGCGCCTCAGCAACTGTGGCGCCCGCGAGATCATCACCACCGATACTCTGCCGCAGTCCACCGAGGGCTGGGACAACCTGACGGTGCTGTCGATCGCTCCGCTGGTAGCTAAGACCATTCACGAGATCTTCGAGAATGGATCTGTGACCACCTTGTTTGAGTAACTCTGCAAACAGTTTTAAACCCCCGTCGGGGGTGTGCTAAAATTTTCCCGAATCTCGGCGAGGGCTGGATTCTTATATAGAATCTGGCCGTTATCGGCGCGAAAAGCACACTCCCCTTCTTTTGTTTGACGCCCCCCTCTCCCGGTGGGTACGCAACCAATCAATTGTGGGATGCATACACGCCGCGAGATATCGCGGCATTTTTTGTGTCCGCGGTTGAAACGCATTAAGCACGACAGTGTACAAACGAGTACATCTGGAGCGCATTACTAGAAGGAGAACATCATGGCTGATATCACCCGTCTGAAGGGCGAGCTGCGTACCGAGTTTGGTAAGGGCGCTAGCCGTCGTCTGCGTCGCGACTTCCGCGTCCCCGCTGTTGTTTACGGCAACGGCCTGGACCCGATGCACGTCCACGTCGACATCCTGGAGTTCCAGGCCATCCTGCGTAACGAGGGTGTCAACGCTGTTCTGGAGCTTGAGATTGAAGGCCAGGATCACCTGGTCATGATCAAGGCTGTGGATCAGAACGTGCTGACCCTGGACGTTGACCACGCTGACCTGCTGAACGTTAAGCGCGGCGAGAAGGTTGAGGTCGACGTGCCGGTTGTCTTCACCGGCGAAGCTGCTCCGGGCGCCCTGGTTACCCAGGAGGCTGACGTTATTACCATCCTGGCTGACGTTCTGAACATTCCGGAAGAAATCTCCGTGGATGTTGAGGGCAAGCAGATCGGCGACCAGATCGTGGCAGGCGACCTGCAGATGCCGGGTAACGCTTCCCTGGTTTCCGAAGAGGACACCTTGATCATCAACGTTGTTGAGCCGGAGGAAGAGGAACTGCCGGAGGACACTGACGAAGAGGGCGCCGAGGGTGCCGAGGGCGAGGCTGCGGAGGCTTCCGAGGAGAAGGCCGAAGAGGGCGAGTCCGAGGAGTAAACCACTCCCCTGCATCAGAATCGAGCCACACCATGTGCACGCGCTGCACGGTGTGGCTCGTTTTCTATTGACGCCACCTTTAGGCTCAGTTTCTTGCCAGGACTGGACAGTACAATGACCGTCAGTGAGTTTAAGAGAGGTCGGGAAACAGGTGGCGTCACCAAAAACAAAGCAACACACCAACAGCGACATGTGGCTAATCGTCGGGCTGGGCAACCCCGGTAGCAAGTACTCAACAACCCGCCACAATGTAGGGCGAATGGTCATCGATGAGCTGCTGGATCGGCAAATGCCAGCGGCGCGCCTGAGCACCCATAAGAAAACGAACACGGATATCGCCGAAGTGACGATCTCTGGGCGCAAGGTAGTGCTGGCACAACCACGGACTTATATGAATGTGTCGGGCGGGCCGGTGCAACAACTAGCGGCATTCTTTAAGATCCCCGCGGAGAACATCATCGTTGCCTACGACGATCTGGAAGGCGATCCAGGGGAAGTAAAGCTGCGCCAATCCGGTGGCGATAAGGGACATAACGGCTTGAAGTCGATTACGAAGTCACTGGGTACGAAGGACTACTGGCGCTTGTCGTGTGGCATCGGTCGACCGCCGGGCAGGATGGATCCGGCTGCGTATGTACTGAAGCCCTTCCCGAAGTCAGAGGCTGCGGATGTGGCGATCATGTGCGCTGACGCAGCTGACGCAATTGAACGCAACCTAGAGGTGTAAAACTAGTAGCTGTGTCTTTCCTTCAATCTTTGTTTTCTCTCTTCCGTAAGGGCGCGACTAACGATGCCCCTAGCTCCTCGCGGGACAAGAAGATTTCTTTAGCTGATCTGCAGGAATTCTCCCCAGAGTGGATCGTTATCGGCCTCGGAAATCCCGGTGCGAAGTATGCCGAGACTCGGCACAACATCGGGTACTGGCCTATTGATCGACTGGTTGAAAAGTACGGTGCGGAGTGGCTGCCGGTAGTGGGCGAAAAAGCTAAGGTTGCCACAATCCGGGTTGAAGAAACTCCCGTGCTGCTGGTCCGATCCACGACGTTTATGAACAATTCCGGTGAAGCAGTCGGCCCCCTGGCTTCTGCGCTAAACGTTCCTGCGGAGCGGGTGATCGTTTGTCACGACGAGCTTGACATCGCCAAGGGCCAAGTACGCATCAAGGATAAGGGTGGCGAGGGCGGTCACAACGGCTTGCGTTCAATGACCGCTGAATTGGGTACTCAAGCGTACGTGCGGGTGCGTATGGGCATCGGTCGGCCGCCAAAGGGCACTTCCGTAATCGATTTCGTTCTCGCCCCTTTCGAGGACTCTGATTTCGACTCCGATTCAGGATGGATCGAGAACACGCTTGGCGATTCGGTAGACGCAGTGACACTCATCGTGAACAATGGCACAGACATTGCGCGAAACGATATCCACACTCGGAAGCGCACATAGCTGTAACGACATAGTCAGCTCGCCGACACGAGAACTCTTGTCCGTTTCGGAGAGACATGGCGTTAGTATTAGTGAATTCATGCACTCGACTTTTGCTTTTGGGAGATGCTAGTGAAGCAGGTTTTTGGACTACTGCGCGCTATACGAAACAAGCGGGCAGAATCGACGAACTCTGCTCCCGACCAGCAGAAACAACCAACCTCTAGTTCCTCTGCGCCCAACCGCTCCCAGACGGCAAAGCCAGCGCCTGCTCCGGCTGCACCCAAGCAGTCTGCACCCAAGCCGGAGGTGCCCGCTGCGTCTAAGCAAGCTGCGCCCGACAAAACAAAGCAGTCTGCACCCAAGCAAGCTGCGCCCGCCGCGCCTAAGCAAGCTGCACCCAAGGCGCCGCCTACGCGGAAGAAGCCCCAGGATCCAAAGTCCGGGCAAACTCCTAAGCCCGGAGACTTAGCCAGCGACGTAAAGACTCCAGCGAAGAAGACTGTCGCTGCGGAAAATAGTACGGCGATCAAGATCAGCTCGAGCGCTGGTGCGCCTCCAGCTCCCGGATCTGCACCGTCCACGACACAGAAGAAAACGGCGCCTAAACAGGCCCCAAAATCCACGTCTAAGACCGCCCCAAAGGCTGTGGCAAAACCAAGTCAAGAGGCTGCTAAAAAGCCTGCCCCGAAACCGGAAACCAAGCCTGCAACAAAACCAGTAGCAAACGCTGCACCAAAGCCAGCAGCTAAGCCTGCTACAAAGGCAGTAGCACCAAAGGCTGAGCCAAAGCCAACGCAAAAGGCTGCTCAACAGCCCGCGCCGAAGCCAACCCCACCCAAGGCAGCACAAAAGCCCGCAGCGCCTTCGCCAAAGCCGGAGCACAAGACGCTACCCAAGACGGGACAAAAGCCAGCAGCAAAGCCTGCGCCAAAGGCTGTTGAAAAGCCAGCACCGAAACCGGAAACCAAGCCTGCAACAAAACCAGTAGCAAACGCTGCACCAAAGCCAGCAGCTAAGCCTGCTACAAAGGCAGTAGCACCAAAGGCTGAGCCAAAGCCAACGCAAAAGGCTGCTCAAC
>NZ_JBRBCA010000008.1:0-128447 GCF_053479475.1 Corynebacterium sp. 22-2729 | reverse complement strand
CTGCTCGAAACACTCCACTAACTGCTCGCGCTGATATTCACTTAGCGAACTTCGTGCTCTCAATGAAAACTACTCCCCACTAGTCGGTAACTGATTTCTCAGTCCAACTAATGGGGAGCAGTTCAAGAAGGTGGGCGGGATTTTTTAGTTCCGCTCTTGCGACAGAGCCTTTAGTACGTCATAGGTCGCCAAGGCGTCACTCATCGCTCGATGTAGTGGGCGGTGGTTGACCTTGAGATACGACGCCACGTTCCCCAGGCGGTAGCGTCCAACTGACTCTCGCGGAATTAGTGTGCGGGATGCCTCCGCTGTACACACCAGTCGTGGAGTGTAGGGAGGAGAGACAAGCTCGTTTGAAGCGGTGAGCTGGGTGCGCAGCATTTCGTGCTGCAAGAAGGAGAAGTCGAAGAAGACATTGTGCCCAACAAGACGTGGGATGGGGGAGCCGTGTGGGCGGAGGAACCCCAGCAATTCGGGAAGTATGTCCTCAAAGGTGGGCTTGTCGGCCAAGAGCCCTTCGGAGATGCCCGTTAAGTCGGTAATCTCCTCTGGAACCTTTTGTAGCGGGTTGAGGAGTGATGTATAGCGTTGCTGGATCTTTCCGTCTGAGACCCGCAGAGCCGCGATTTCAATTATTCGCTCTTGCTGTGGCCGCAACCCGGTTGTTTCCAAGTCGATCACGATGCAGTCGTGAAGAGTGCGCTGCAGATCCGAGCGTGTGTGCGCCAAGGCGTAGGAATCCGGCATCTCATCTGAACGGCGTGGCTGGCGTGGCTTAGCGGGCCGTGAATCCTCTGAAGCTAGAGGATCGCGGTACGGCGGATTCGACACGGTAGGGGGCATGGGGATCAAGTTTAGCTTTTGGGCGGGGGATGTTGGCACGGTTGCACTGAGGCAGGCGGTTTTTGAAGCGTTATGGGCGTAAAAGACACGCCAAAATTACCTAGTGTGACGAGTATCACATCTGTTATTTTCTGAAAATATCATAAGTGTCAGACCCTGGTAGAGGTAGTGAGTGCATTTACTAAAACCGCAGGTCAGCAATTTATAAAGCTTCGATAACTTTCAGGCTGTAGTTGAGGGTTCGAAAAATCTCGGTTTGATAACAACGGCACGCCTAAGGCTTAAAAAGCCCAGATTTGCGAAACGGCTGGACATGGACCGCAATCATTTCGTAATCTTTTCGAGACCTTAGAGGTGAGCGACAAAGAGCTCACCGCACCGCGGTAGCTGCCGAAGAGTTGCCGGGCGAGGGGATATGGAAAAGCTCCACACCCCAAACAACGGATTGAAAGGTAATTGAGGACTTATATGGGCAAGCACAGCCTGAAGAAGAACAACGTATCCCGCAACGCAGCTGTCGTCGCTGCCGTCGGTGTGGGTGCCGCTGTACTGACCCCCGCTGCCGCCCAGGCTGCGCCGGTCACTCACAAGCAGTCCGGCGTAACCGTAGAGGTTCCGGACCACCTGCTGCCGACCATCAAGCCTTACTTCAAGCAGGCTGGCCTGAGCACCGATGGTGGCAACAAGAAGGCTGCGACTAAGGCTGTCAAGGCTCCGGCTCCAAAGCTGGCTTCTTCCTCTATCGGACAGCGCATTGCGGACATCGCTAAGTCCAAGGTTGGTGCACCGTACTCTTGGGGTGCTTCTGGCCCGAACGCGTTTGACTGCTCCGGCCTGACCTCTTGGGCTCACCGCCAGGTTGGCAAGTCCATCCCGCGTACCTCCTCTGCTCAGGCTTCCGCTGGCAAGAAGGTTTCCTTGAACGCTCTGCAGCCGGGCGATGTTATCTCCTACTACGGTGGCGCATCTCACGTTGCCATCTACATTGGCAATGGCAAGATCGTTCACGCCCTGAACTCTTCCAACCCGGTGCGTATCGACAACCTGCACATGATGCCTGTGTACAACGCGGTTCGCTTCTAATTTTTAGCCAACACCTTCCGGTGTTTCTCTAGCTCAGATGTTGATATCGGGGCTAGTGTTACGGCTGGTGAAGGCGTGAAATGCTGGGGCTGGTGCTATTAGGGCGCCAGTCCCACTTTTGCCCTTTCATGTGGCAGAATATCTATCGGTGAACGGCTCCTTCGGCGGGCCGAAAATTTTTTGAGAACTAAAGAAAGTCCAGTCGTGAACGTGTCGTTTTCCTATTCTCGTGATCGCTCCTCGCGCGGCAGTCGCTCCGGTGCAAACGCTATCGCCAAGGCCACATCTGCGGCGTTGTTAGCTCTCGCAATGGGAGCTACTGTCCCGCAGGCCAGTGCGGATCCACAGAACGCTCCGGGGCGAGGTGACCAGGGGCAGGGAAGCGACAAGAAGGATGACCGCAACGCGGATCAAAAGCGTGCGGAAGAAATCCGTCGCCTACTGGACACACCGATCCCAGCGGATGTTGACGGTCTGCTGAACCACGTAGACAAGGTATCCGGCTACGCCTCGGAGACGTCCGACGAGGTTGAGCAGCTGAAGATCGATATCGACCAGGCCAAGGGGAACCTGGCAAAGGCCAACAAGGCTGCCGATGACTCGCGCAAGAAGGCTGAGAAGCTCAACACGGATGTCAAGGCGTCACGTGCAAATGTCACCGGCGTATCTCGCGCGATGTACCGTGGCGCCACGGTGGATCCGGTCTCTGCTTTTGTTGGCTCCCAAGGCCCGCAGGCTGCAGTCGAGCGTTCTTCTTACCTGACGTCGATTGGTGATCAGCGTGCCGATACCGTGAACACGCTGAGCCAGAAGCTGAAGGATGCTGCTAAGGAGAAGAACAAGGCGAGCCGTTCTAAGGCCACCGCCGATTTCCAGCTGCGTACCCTCAACGATCGCAAGAAGGACCTTGACGATCGCAACAAGGAGCTCGGCGAGCTGAAGGACAAAATCATGAAGGCCGTCGACGGGCTTAGCCCGGAGGATCGTCGACGCTGGATTGATCGCAATGGTCCCATCGACATGAATGTTGAGGAGTTCCTCGGCAAGATGAAGAAGGCCGGTGACTCCGGTGCACCGGTCAATGCAACTGGTGTGGTCGCAGCGGCCTTGTCTAAGTTGGGATCCCCGTACTCCTGGGGTGCCGCCGGCCCGAGCGCTTTCGACTGCTCCGGCCTGATGTTCTGGTCCTACCAGCAGCAGGGTAAGTCCATCCCGCGCACCTCGTCCGCACAGATCGCAGGTGGGCAGCCGGTCTCCATTGACGACCTACAGCCGGGCGACATCGTTGGTTTTTACCCGGGGGTGACCCACGTGGGCATGTACATCGGTGATGGCAAGATCGTCCACGCCTCCGATTACGGCATCCCCGTACAGGTAGTTCCGCTGAACTCCATGCCGATCTCGGGCGCCGCCCGCTACTAAACATCCCATAGCGTGCGGTAGCATCCGTTCGTATGTCCAGCGCAGACCAGCATAGCCATCCCCGCGTCCTCGTCGTCACCAATGACTTCCCGCCTACCTTCGGCGGGATTCAGACGTATGTGCGCGACTACCTCTCCACGCTGGATCCGGCCAAGGTTGTGGTTTTCGCCTCTACCCAACACCGCGAGGATGCAATGGCCTTCGACGGTGAACAGGACTACCACGTCGTCCGATGGCCTCGCAGCATCATGCTGCCCACCCCAGCTACTGCGCGCAAGATGCAGCAGCTGATCCGTGAACATGACATCCACACTGTCTGGTTCGGGGCGGCCGCACCGCTGGCATTGATGGCGAATAGTGCCCGGGCAGCGGGCGCTCGCCGGATTGTTGCCTCCACCCATGGCCACGAGGTCGGATGGTCCATGTTCCCCGGTTCGCGCCACGTCCTTGCCCGCATCGGCCGTACCGTGGATTGCTTGACATATGTTTCGCACTATGCCCGCAATCGAATGGCCGCTGCCTTTGGTCCCTCCGTTGCGTGGGAACCTATGCCAGGTGGCGTCAACACGGATCTCTTCCAACCGAACCCGGCGATGCGAGATGCGCTTCGGGCGCGCTATGGCGTGACGGACGAGAAGGTCATTGTCGCCGTCTCCCGACTGGTTCCACGCAAAGGCCAGGACACTTTGGTAAAGGCCATGCCCGCCATCCTTCGTGAGCACCCGGATGCACATTTGCTTGTCGTCGGACCCGGCGATTACCGCGTGAAGTTGGCGAAACTGGCGCGTCGGCTGGGCGTCACAAAGAACATAACCTTTACCGGTGCGGTCGACGTAGAGGAACTACCAGGCCACTTCGTGGTCGGTGATGTTTTCGCACTCCCGGTGCGAACGCAACTGGGCGGACTGTCCGTAGAAGGGCTCGGGATCGTATTTCTCGAGGCACAAGCCGCGGGAGTCGCTACGGTTTCCGGCAATGGTGGCGGCGCGCCCGAGACAGTGATCGATGGAGAAACAGGGCTGGTCGTGGACTCGCGGGATCTGGACGACGTGGTGGCGCAGATCTCTTCGCTGCTTAGTGACGCCCCCACGCGCCAGCGCCTAGCGACCGCAGCTCGGAAAAACGTGATGGAGAAATGGACGTGGCACGTCCTCGGTTACCAGTGCCGAGCGGTCATGCGAGGCGGGGGAGAGATTCCACCGCGGCATAGCTTCGCCTAGACGTAAATCTTGGGGTAGAACCACAGAGTTTTTATGCAGCCCACGGCTGGCTAGAATGATGAGGTTACATACGGACTACAGAGGGAAGAGGGATCGCTTCGTGACTGGGAGCCTTACCGTGGGCGTGGACATCGGTGGCACGAACCTACGTGCTGCCGTGGTGGACGCGGACGGCCAGATCCTGGACATTGAAAAGCTTCCGACCCCCTCCAATGTTTATGCCCTGGAAACCGCGCTGGTGCATGCTATCGGCTGCCTGCAGCGCCGCAATGAAGGCATCGCCGCAGTGGGATTGGCCGTGGCTGGGTTTATTAATGCGCAGCGCGACACAGTGCGCTTTGCCCCGCACCTGCCATGGCGGAACGCGCAGGTCACCGACAGGCTCAGCGCCAAGTTAGGGCTTCCGGTGGAATTGGAGCACGACGCCAACTCCGCGGCGCTAGGGGAGTACCGATTGGGAGCTGCCCAAGGAGTCGGCACGTGGGTGCTTTTTGCTTTGGGGACCGGAATCGGTGGTGCCGTCATGGTGGATGGCGAGATCTACCGAGGAGCTTTTGGTACAGCCCCGGAGTTTGGGCATCTGACTGTCATGCCAGGTGGTCGTGCATGCCCCTGCGGTAAACAAGGTTGCCTGGAGCGCTATTGCTCGGGTTCGGCCCTGGCACTGACCGCCCAAGACCTGATTGCTACGGGACGCTACCCGGATTCCGCCATTACACGGGAATTCGCCCAGCACCCAGAAGAAATCTCCGGACGAGCCGTAGTTCGCCTGGCGCGTGAGGGAGATCCGTTGGCACGCGCCGCAGTGGAGGACATGGGATTGTGGCTAGGGCGCGGACTGTCGCTGGTGCAAGATGTGTTGGATCCGGAATTGATCGTGATCGGCGGGGGCGTAAGTGCCGATGCAGATCTGTTTCTGGACCAGGCGGAATCCATGCTGAATTACAGCATCGTCGGAGCCGGTCACCGTCCTGTTGCACGGGTAAAGACCGCGCAATTGGGAGGAGATGCCGGTATGATCGGCGTGGCGTTACTGGCGCGCGATCGCCTTCAGACGGGCGCCTAAAGGCTAGCGTTGTGCACGCCGAATACTGCGCCAATTACTGCGCTGCTTTTTGTGGCGCTCACGAGGGAAGTACACAAGGGACGGTAGGTTTTTAGATATGCAAAATAAGGCGTATTGGTTTTTCAAATACATCCTCATCGGCCCATGGCTGCGCGTGTACAACCGTCCTTTTACCAAGGGGCTCGAAAAGCTACCTAAGAAGGGCTCGGGAATCCTGGCTTCCAATCACCTTGCAGTGATGGACTCCTTCTACCTTCCGCTGGTATCCAAGCGCCAGCTGACGTTCCTGGCGAAGAAGGAATACTTCACGACGCCCGGCCTGGTTGGTGGCATTCAGAAGTTCTTCTTCACCTCCGTTGGCCAGGTGCCAATCGACCGCCAGGATAAGGAATCCCAGAACGCCGCTTTGGGCACTGCGCTCAAGGTACTTGAGCGTGGGGATCTGCTGGGCATGTACCCGGAGGGCACGCGTTCCCCGGATGGCCGCATGTACCGAGGCAAGACCGGCCTGGCGCGCATCGCCCTCGCATCTGGGGTGAAGGTCTACCCGGTGGCGATGATCAACACGAACAAGGCCAACCCCATCGGTACGTGGATCCCACGGCCGGCCCGCTGTGGCGTGTATGTCGGAGACCCAATCGACCCGAACGATTTCCGTGATGCCGGCGACGAATACGCCCAGGCTCGGGCGCTGACCGATGCGATCATGGAGGCGCTGCATAAGCTTTCCGGTCAGGAGTATGTCAAGGACTTTTATGCTGCCGATGTGAAGAAGTCCCTGGAGGCAGGTAAGGGCTACCCGGCGGGCTCGGAACCGCGGCAGTAGTGAATGTGCCCCCTCAGCGCTTCCGTGCCAACGACCACACGCACTCCGTTTCCCCGTGGTGAACGGGGCTTTTATGCCGTGCGGCCCGTCGTTGACGGTTTGACTTCAGCAGCGCAAACCTGATCTTGTAATAAGAATCATGTCGAAGGTAGATCAGGGTGCGAGTCGGCCTCAGGCGCGGCCGGTGAAGCAGAGAGTCGAGTGGGCGGACGCCGCCAAAGGGTTTTCCATTGTCGGTGTGTGCATTATGCACGTCGTTACCGGGGTTCCCGGTGGAACGGAAACCCCGCTGGGGCATTTCTCCAGCTTCCTCGATCCTCTCCGAATGCCGCTGTTCTTCCTCGTGTCAGGACTGTTCGCCCATCGCATCCTGGAGCGTTCGTTCGCCGACCTGTGGTATCGACGACTGTGGTTCCTGTTGGTGCCTTACTTGGTCTTTAACCCCTTCCACATTCTGACGCGCATGAGCATCGACGACAACTACTCGCTGATGAACCTGTTTAAGGCGATGCTTCTGGGTAACGTGGGTCTGTGGTTCCTTTATGCGTTGATTCTTTACAACATCTTCGCCTGGGTACTTCGCAAACAGCCGCCATGGCTGGCCATCTTAACCTCCGCTATCCCGCTGGTCATCGGAGCTTTCCTCGGTGGTGGGGAGAACATCTTCTTCCGGCATGTCCTCACTTTTGCCCCCATGTTCTTCATCGGTCTGCACTGCAGAGACTTCTTCTTCCGGCTGGCCAAGCGTGCCTTCAACCCCCTTGTGATACTCGGAAGCGCCGTGTTGTTTTTCAGCTCTGAGTATGTAATGCGGACTCTGGCCAAGACACTCTTTAGCGATTGGACGCCTACGGTTGCGGCTCTGACTTTGGGAACTGACCTATTGCGCTCCGTCCTCGCACTGCCATTTGCCATCGTGGTTGCCGCTTGGCTGTGCGTGATCCCTGTCGTGCGTGAGATCTTCCTTTTCGTGGGCCGGAACACCTTGCAGGTCTACGTGTTCCACCCGTTGGGTCTGTACCTGCTCGGCGAATACGCCGTTACGTTGGCCGAAGCGCATCCGGCGTCGCTCGCTTTCCTGGGCACGATGGCAGGCCAATTGTGGTGGGGTATCGGCGCCTGCGTAGTCGCTTCCATTGTGGGCTATGTAGTGGGCAAGACGCCCCTTATTGGTTGGACGCTGTTCCCACCGGCACTGCGGCGTCCCCAAGAAAAACAGCAACAACCGCGCCAGCAGGTACGGTTCGGCGGTGACCGCACCCTGTCGGCCTAGCCTCAAGCCCAGGCTCTAGACTGGACAACCGTGCGCTACTTCTACGACACAGAGTTCATTGAGGACGGCTCCACCATTGATCTGATCTCAATCGGTGTGGTGGCCGAAGATGGGCGCGAGTTTTACGCAGTCTCCACCGAATTTAACGAGCATCGGGCGGGGCAGTGGGTGAAGAAGAACGTTCTGCCGCAATTGCCGCCGCGCTCCGACAAAGCTTGGATGGATCGCGCGACGATGCGTGCCAAGCTGCACGAATTCCTGGTTCCCGAGCGGGCTACGAAGTCCCGGGGACGTCCCAATGAGCGGCTCGAACTATGGGCCTGGGTGGGGGCTTATGATCACGTGGCGCTGGCTCAGCTATGGGGCGACATGACCGGGCTTCCCGCTGACTTGCCGCGTTTCACCCACGAGCTGAAGCAGCTGTGGGAGATGGCTGGTCGACCACGGTTGCCCGAAAGCCCTAGCAATGCTCACGATGCTCTTGCCGACGCCCGTTTCAATGTCGTGAAATACCGCCTGTCCATGGAAGCATTGAAGGGGTTACCCGGACGTCCATAAAAGCATCTGAAAATAGCCTGATTGCCAAAAGCCGTGGCTAGGTAACGTATGCTCTGTCTATGGCTTGGACTATTGATGCACCGTTAGACGAACTTCCGGATCTACCGCCGCTGCCAGCGGACATGGCGGAAAAATTAGAAGATGCGCTGTCTCGCGACGCGAAGCAGCAGCCTAGCTGGGATCCAGAGCACGCAGGGCGCGTGCGGAAGATCCTGGAATCCGTGCCACCGATTGTGGTGGCTCCCGAAGTTAAGAAGCTGAAGAAGCAACTGGCTGATGTCGCCCTGGGCAAGGCCTTCCTCCTGCAGGGCGGTGACTGTGCGGAGACCTTTGAAACCAATACGGAGCCGCACCTGCGTGGCAACGTGAAGACCCTGCTGCAGATGGCTGTTGTCTTGACCTACGGTGCTTCCACGCCCGTGGTGAAGATGGGACGTATCGCTGGCCAGTACGCCAAGCCACGCTCTGCGGACCGAGATTCCAATGGTCTGTTGAACTACCGTGGCGACTTGGTAAATGGCGTAGAGGCCACCGAGGAAGCTCGCGCCCACGACCCATCCCGCATGGTGCGCGCTTACGCTAACTCTTCCGCAGCAATGAACCTGGTTCGTGCATTGACGAACTCTGGTACCGCTGACCTGTACAAGCTGCATGAGTGGAACCGCGAGTTCGTGGCAACCTCCCCGGCGGGCGCCCGCTACGAGGCGTTGGCGACAGAGATCGACCGTGGCCTGGAGTTCATGTCCGCTTGTGGCGTGACGTCGGAGACGCTGCGGTCCGCAGACATCTTCGCCTCCCATGAGGCGCTAGTTCTGGACTACGAGCGTGCAATGCTGCGCCTGGCTCACGACGAAGAGGGCAATGACGCCCTGTATAACCTGTCCGCGCACCAGGTGTGGATCGGCGAGCGCACCCGTGGCATTGACGATGCGCACATTCGCTTCGCCTCTTTGATCTCCAACCCCGTGGGCGTGAAGATCGGTCCGACGACCACCCCGGAAGAGGCCGTGGGCTACGTCCGTCAGCTGGATCCGAAGAACACCCCGGGTCGATTGACGCTGATTACCCGCATGGGCTACGACAAGATCCGCACGGCGCTGCCTCCGATTGTCGAGGCCGTGGAGGCCACGGGTCACAAGGTCATTTGGCAATGCGACCCTATGCACGGCAACACCTACACCTCAAACAATGGCTACAAGACGCGCGATTTCGACCGCATCATCGACGAAGTTCAGGGATTCTTCGAGGTGCACCGGAAGCTCGGCTCGCACCCTGGCGGTATCCACGTAGAACTGACGGGCGAGGACGTCACCGAGGTTGTCGGCGGTGGTCAGTCCATCACGGATCTGGATCTGCCGGAGCGTTACGCCACTACCGTGGATCCGCGACTGAACACCCAGCAGTCGCTGGAGCTGGCGTTCCTAGTGGCGGAGATGCTGCGCAACTAGGTGGCCGCGACTAGCTGCCTTCGGGACGGCAGCTACACCGTGGTCAACGTGACCACGGCACCCCGGTGGCTGCGGGAGCCGGGGCCGGGGGATTGGCCCAGAACCAAGCCGTTGGGGTCACCCTTGATCTTCACCTCAAAGCCCGCATCCTCTAGCTTTTGGCGAGCCTTTTCCGCGCTGAGACCGATCGTCCACGGCACGCGCTGGGACGTGGACTCGCGGATTTCCACATCCGTGTTCTTCGCAGGATCCACCAGCTTGCCCGCCTGGGGTGACTGCTGTGCAACGTTGCCGGAATCCTCGGAAGAGTCCTCCACAGGTTTGCCTTCAACCGGATTGAGACCTGCCTCGCGCAAAGCCTTACGGGCGTCATCCATAGATAGCCCCGCTACATCCGGTACTTCGATCGCATTCGACAGCACCAGCGTGACCTCCGAACCGGATTCGACTTCCGATCCCTCCTTTGGATCAGTGCGAATCGCCTGACCTGCGGGTATATCCTTGTCGAACTCTTCGGTCTCTTCGGCAACTGTTAGGCCGGCGGACTCCAAGGTCTGCTTTGCGCGGTCGTGTTCTTGCCCCTTGACACCCGGCACCTTCACTGGGCGCTTGCCCTTGCTCATGTGGACAACGACGGTCGAGCCTGTATTGACTTCGGTTCCCGCTGCAGGCTGGACCTCCGCGACATGCCCTTTTGCTATGTCATCGGAGTAGACTTCCTCGCCCTTCTTCAACTTCAAAGTGCGGTCGGTCAGCTTCTTCTCGTAATACTGCAAGCTGGAGTTCGTTCCGGGATCTGGGATAGTCGGCTTGCCTAGGGAAAGCAGTACGGCGACTTCGGAGCCTCGCAGGGCGCGGTGCCCCTTGGCAGGGTCGGTTCCCATGACCGTGTTCTTCTCCGCCTGGTTGTCGTAGCGCTCGTCTAGTTTGGAGCTGAACCCGGCTTCCTCGACGGTGGCTTGTGCCGTGGCTTTATCCATGCCGACCACAGTGGGGATCTCGCCATAGCGACCCGTGGCGAACCACCATCCGCCAAGCGCCACGCCAATAACCAGCGCCAGGAGTACGAGAACCCACACAATGGTGGCCGCCGGTGACTTGTTGCTGAGTTTGTGCACCGGGCGTGCAGGTGCGGGCCGGTGCTGGGGCGACCGATGCGGGGCCGGTCGGTGTGGCACTGGCTGATGCGATGGCCCCACATTGGTATCGGGAGACGGCGCCAATGAGTCAGGATGCTTCGCATAACCTGGTCGGTTCGCCGGATGGTACTGAGTGACGGCAGTATGGTGCGTCTCCGGGCGGGCACGATCCTCCTGGGGGAGGGTGACAGCGCGGGTAGCCATCGACTCGTCATTCCACGGGGTACGTTCGCCGAAGTCGGTACCGGCCAGAGCAGTGCGTACGGCGGACTCAATAGGGGCAGGGACTTCGAAGTCCGGAATATCTAGCTGCTCCGCAGTGTCCTCCACGGCCTGCAGGAACTCGCTGCCATCCTGGAAACGTTGGGCGGGGTCGCGGTGGCACGCACGCAGAACGAGCTCGTCGATCTCCGGTGGAATGTCGGGCATCAACGTGCTGGGAGCGGGCACCGGACGGCTGATACGCGCCATGGCGGTTTCTAGCGGGGAGGCACCCTTGAAAGGAGTGCGGCCAGTCAGCAGTTCGAACAGCAGGATGCCTGCTGAGTACACGTCACTGGCTTGGGTGAGGTTTTCGCCGCGCACTTGCTCGGGGGAAAGATAACCGACGGTGCCGATGACCTGCCCGTTGACGGAGGTCGTTGCGTTCGTGGCATCACCCATCGCGTTATCGATGGCGCGCACGAGGCCGAAGTCCGCGAGCTTTACCTGGTGCTGATCGCTGATCAGCACATTATCCGGTTTGATGTCGCGGTGAATCATCCCTTTGGCGTGGGCGATGGCTAGGGCGTTGAGCATGGGTTGCATCACGGCGATGGCGGCATGCGGGGGCATAGGGCCGCGTTCCTTCAACAATTCGCGCAGGGAGCCGCCTTCGACCAGCTCCATGACGAGGAAAACATAGTCCTCGTCCACACCTTGGTCGAAGACGTTTACGAGCGTTGGGTGGTTGAGCTTCGCTACTGCGCGAGCCTCACGTTCGAAGCGAGTACGGAAGGCGGGTTCGCGGGCGAGCGCTGGATCCATTACCTTGACCGCGACTTCTCGGTCCAGGCGGGTATCGACCGCCGCATAGACTGTGGACATGCCACCGCGGGCGATCTGGGCGCCGATGCGGTAGCGCCACTCCAGCAGGTCTCCCGGATGTAGCTCGCTCACGTCTAGTTTCAGCCTCGTTTTCTCAGCAGTCGTATCTCTTGAGAAGAGATGATTATGAGGGGTGTTTTTGTTCCCCCGTGCGTTCAGAGTTACGCAATAATTCTAGTGGTACTCGTGTCATTATACGTTTAGCCAGGTTCGTGCCCTACTCGTTTCTTTTTGACGCCCACGCGCTACAGTGGCGACCGTGAGTAAACAAAACAAGCACGCAGTAGATCACGGCATTTCCGCACACGTGGAGGGCGAGGCTTCAGGACGCATCCTCGACGAGTCGGTGGGTGGAGTTCCTGCAGGTGAAGAGGTTCTGACTCTTCCCGATGCCGCGGAACGAATGAACTTGGTAATCACCAAGGTCATGGACATGCTGAACAAGAAGCAACTGCTGGCTATTCAGGTTGACGGCATCCGACACATTCCCGCGCGTTTCCTCGGCGAAGACGGTCAACTCAACCGGTTCGTTCCCGGTGCGATCGCTTTGCTCAGCGATGGTGGCTATTCGGATGTGGAGATCCTGGACTACCTGTTTACTGAGGATGATTCTCTGCCCGGGCGTCCGGTTGATGCCCTGCACGGTCACCTTGCCCGCGAGGTGATGCGCCGCGCTCAGGCGATGGCGATTCTGTAGCATGCTTCTGCGGCCGCTGCTGCCGTGGATCCCATAGGCACGCGGCGACGATCCAGGCGAAAACAACTGCAAAGGCGAGCACCCACCACAGAGCGTAGAGGCGGTTATTTCCTCCGCCGTCGAACATGAAGGTGACCCACATGCAGAACACACTGGTGAGATAGATCGTCATTCGCGATTGGCTAGCCAGGAATATCAGCGACAGGGGAGCTGTGTAGTACCACGGCAGCGTCACCGTGTTGAAAACACAGGTGATGGCGTAGGCCACAGCCATGCCGGTGAACGCAGTATGCTCATCGTGCCGGAATAACCACCACGCAATGACGAGCCCCACGAGCATGAGGGCACTGCTCACCGGGCGGATGGCATCCACCAGAACGTTAAACGTCAGATCGTCGTTGATACGCGAAAGGAAAGGTTCAAGTGTGGAAGCAATAAAGGAAGGCAGCGCCAGGGGGTTGATGACCTTAGAGTTACCCGTGACCTCCGTGACCCAGCCCCATGTCTGCTGAGTTGCGACTGTAATCAGCGCCAACACCCCAATGCATGTGGCTGCGCTGGCCAGACCCGTCCAGATCAGGGTTCCGAAACGCCGCCAAGTGTCTGCTAACCCTAGCCAACGGCGCTTGCCCTCTGTATAGGGGAGCGGACCAGCGATACGGGCGACCATTATCCATACAACGAAAGGCAACGCAATAAACGCCGTTGCCTTCAACGCCGCAGCTACACCGATTAGCGCGGCAGCCGCCAGGCCACCGGGGACGGGATGGAGCCTCATTGCGCAAAGACATCCCACCAAGATCAACGCCATCATGAGGTTTTCCGTATGCATGCCACCGATCAAGTGCAGGACGCTAAGGGGGTTAAAAACCCCCAGCCATATAGCCACGTCGGGACGCACACCAAGGTGGGTAGCCAGCTGCGCCACGGCCCAGGCCATTACTAGCACTGATGCGATGGAAACCAGTTTGAAAGCAAGGATGCCGGCAGTGATGTTATCGCCGGTGATCGATGTGATCGCTCGACCGAGCCCCATATGCAGCGGGCCATAAGGGGTTGTGGTGTTTCGCCAATCGGCGCTGACCTCGAACAACAGTGGGCCTGGGTTGGCGGCAGCACCTACCTCGTACGCATTAAACCCATCGCGGGCCAGGGTGCCCTGCATCAGATAAGAGTAAATGTCGCGAGACATTAACGGCCCTGCTAGCGCTAGGGGGCCGATCCATGCGGCGATAGCTGATCGGCGCAGGGTGGCGCCGTGAATCAGAATATGTCGGCCAATAATGATCCAGCTGAGGACCATTGCCAACAGGGCGAACCACATCACCACCGTCATCATGCCAGCGGCATGGCCGAAAGTGAACGAGCTAAGCCCGATGACCTGCATAATGCCGCCTCGGGCACGCACGGCGCCGACGCTGTGGGAGGTGATCGTCAAGACGATGCTGCCAATGAGTCCCATCCATATCGCGCGACTGTAGCTAGTCGATTGCAGTCGGGTGCGAGCCTTTTTTAGAAACGCCTCACCGGCCGTCACAACACACCACCGCCGGTAATACGACGGGCGGCCAACGCTCCAGAGAGGATTACGGTCGGCACGCCCACTCCCGGGGTAGTAGAGGATCCAGCAAGCACTAGGTTGTCCACTCCGAATGCACGGGCATTACGGGGACGGAAGGGCCCGGTCTGGGTAAAGGAGTGCGCCAATGCGAAGGGGCTGCCAGCGCCGAAGCCGTGATCCGCCTGCCATGTTGCCGGCGTTTCCACCCGTGCGACACTGAAGTTCTCGGTGATGCCGGAGTATCCACGGGACTCCAAGGACCTTAAGAGCTCCTGGACATAGGGGTCGGTGATGTTGTGCCAGTCGATATCCGCGGAGCGCAGGTTCGGTGCCGGAGCGAGAATGCTCAAGGGTTCGAAAGTGTCCGTGCCTGGAGACGTGGCGTCGCCACCAAAGGCGCGTTCGGGCACCGTGCGTGCCGGACGAGTGAGTAGCAGTGAAGGATCGCTCATCAGCGACCCCCGACCGTGAGTGGCCGTAATCTCGCGGAAGGTTTCGTCCCATGCCTCGCCAAAACTAATGGTGTGATGGCTTTGGGAATCCCACGCGCCGGACACGGCCGTGGGGATGGTTCCGTGGATCACGACGGCCGAAGGGGACCAGCGCAGTGGCGCTGCCTTGCGCCACAACCGGCGGACAAAGGAACGAGACACCAGCCCACTCGTGCGCCCCGATTGTGTCAGCAGATTGCCAATCACCGGAAGGTCGGGGGTTGCCACGACAGCATCGCAGGGGATGTGTTCGCCGGTGCGGGTGCGTACACCGGTAATCAGATCCTCGGAGAAGTCCACGTGCTCGACGGGGTCTGCGGTGATGATTCGGCCACCCGCAGCGCGCACAGCGGCGGCCATGACCTCAGGGACCTCGCTCATGGAGAAGCTGGGGTAGAACACTCCCATGGAGGTATCCATGTGCGAGATCACGGTGTAGACGGCGCGCGCGTTCTTCGGTGCCACACCCGCGTACAGGGCTTGGAAAGTAAAGAGCCGCTGTAGCTCGGTATCGGGGAGGTGCCGTGCCGCGGTCTTGCCGAGGCTGCCGAAGGCGCCGAGGGAGCCCAAGTGGCTGAGGTCCGACGCCGCAGCGGGCGTGGAAAACAAATCCAGCGCACCGTCGAAGTCCGCGGCCAAGAAGTTTTCGAAGCTGGCGCTGAAGACATCCTGGGACCACTGGCGGTGGTGAAGGTAACCGGCTGCAAGCTTGTCCGCCGCCGCTTTATCCAGACCTTTGGATGCTGCGAAACGGCGTATCTCTGCCACCATCGCGTCGCGTCCGGCAAAAACTTCGGCGTGACGTCCACTGGCGAATTGTGCATGATAGGCCGGTGCGAGTCGCCGTGGCGCCCATGGATGCTCCAAACCCAGCTGCTTGGCAGCAGAATCAGAGCGTAGGTCGATGTCGACGGAAGCTACCGCGGATTCGATCAGGCTGGGCATTGTCAAAACGGTAGCGCCCGTATCGGCGATGTAGTCTCCGTGTGCACTGGTGAGTTGCTCGCTGCGGCAGCGTCCACCGACGGTATTGGAAGCCTCAATGACTGTGACATCCCGTCCTGCGGAGAGCAGGCGCAGTGCGGCGGAGAGTCCCGCTAGACCTGCGCCAATTACAACGACGCGCTCGCCATTGCCTGGCAGTCGTCGGCGCAATGTGGGGCGCGTCATTGGCACCAAAGGGCTCGGTAGGCTCAGGTGTCGCCGCCCATCGGCGGAGCGAGTGGATAGCTTCATTTAAAACCTCCGGTGCGTTAGTTTGTCCGCCAAGGCAGTCAGTTCTGTGGTGATGTCTGTACCCAACCCGCCGGATTTTAGAGATTCGATGGCTCTTTGAGTACGTGCTTCGATGAGAGCCTCTACCTCGGATTGTGCGCCAGTGTCGTGGATGATGTCTCGCAGACGCTCGATGTCGGCCTCCGACGATTCCTCGCCTTGTCCCAGCCCCTCCCGAAGGGCGGCGATCTGGGTTGCGCTACCTCGGCGCAATGCCTCGTTGATGAGTGTCGTACGTTTGCCCGTGCGTAGGTCGTCGCCAGATGGTTTGCCTGTGATTTCCGGGTCGCCGAAGACCCCCAATTGGTCATCTCGTAATTGGAAGGCCTCGCCGATGTCCTGACCCACCCCGCGGAGCATGGTTTGAGTTTGTTCATTGGCTCCCGCCAGCGCAGCTCCGATGTGTAGCGGTCGGGCCACGGTGTAGGAGGCGGTCTTGTACTTAATGACGGCGAAGGAGTCTGCAACATCCTCGCTACCGTTTGCCTCGACAGCGATGTCCAAAATCTGGCCGGCAATAACTTCAGTGCGCATCGCGCGCCACGCGGGGCGGGCTCGACGCAATGCGGTATCGCTGAGACCCGAATCGTTGTACAGATCGTCTGCCCAGGCAAAAGCGAGATCGCCGAGGAGGATAGCTTGGCTTATCCCATAGTGCTCAGAAGAGCCCAACCAACCGCGTTCGCGGTGCTTGCCCTCGAAGGTGCGATGGGCAGTGGGGAAGCCGCGCCGGGTATCAGAGCGGTCGATAATGTCATCGTGAATCAGCGCACAGGCCTGGATGAATTCGAACGCGGACAGCGCATTGAGTACGGAGTGGGGGGTGAAGTTGGTGGTGAGGGACGAGGTGGCGTTATTTTCCTTTTCGCAAAGAGCCTCCAACGACCCGCCGCCGCCTTCGAGCGCCGCGCGGATACCTGCCCAGGCGAAAGTCGGACGCACGCGCTTACCACCGTTGACGATAAAGTCACGAAGTACCGTGATGGCACCACTGACGAGGGGATTGATATGAGAAAACTCCTCGTGCGAGTGGTTCAAATGCTCAACTAGCTGGGCATCGACGGCGGCTTTGACCGCGGACAGTGGGGAATCGAGGCGCCAGGGGTGTGCTGCCTGCTCATCGGTACTCATGGTTTTCCATTCTAAGCGGTTGGGCGTCAAGTGCGAAGAACGCTTGTATGGCGGGGCGTGGGGGTGAGCGAGTATCGAATTTCGGCGAATTATTGCCAATGTCTTGAAATGGACAGCTCTGTCTATATGATCTTTGGGTATGGCTAGTATCCGCAGGCAGGTTGCCGTATCCCAGTCACTTTCCCTCCATACGCCGGGGCGTGTACCGTTCTCTGTCGAGTTCATGCCGCCGCGCGATGACGCTGCCGAGGAGCGGCTCTGGAATGCAGCGGAAGCTTTCCACGATCTCGGTGTGAGCTTCGTATCCGTGACCTACGGCGCCGGCGGAAGCACCCGCGAGCGCACTCTGCGCGTTGCCGAGCGACTGGGCACCAAGCCGCTGACCACTCTGGTGCATATGACGCTGGTGCAGCACACACAGGAAGAGCTGCGGGAGATGCTGCGCACCTATGCATCGCTGGGGCTGACCAATCTGCTAGCTCTGCGCGGCGACCCGCCGGGCGACCCTAACGCTGAATGGGTGGCTACACCGGGTGGTCTAAATTACGCCAGCGAGTTGATCGACATGATTCGTGAGATGCCCGAATGTGCGGACTTTGACATCGGCATCGCCAGCTTCCCGGAAGGTCACTACCGCACCGGATCGCTAGAGCAAGATACCGAATACACCTTGGCGAAACTTCGCGCCGGGGCACAGTATTCCATTACACAGATGTTCTTTGATGTGGACCATTACCTGCGTCTGCGTGACCGGTTAGCCAAGGCGGACCCGGAACATGGGCAGAAGCCGATCATCCCAGGGCTTATGCCGATTACGTCGCTGCGTAGCGTGCGGCGCCAAATGGAGCTGGCGGGTGCTGCCCTGCCACCGGAATTGGAGAAGCGTCTACTCGATGCCGCTGCAGGAGATGAGGTGGCTAACCGTGATGCCATTCGCGAGGTGGGCATTGAGGTGACCACCGAGATGGCGGAGCGCCTGATTGCCGAAGGCGTGCCAGATCTGCACTTCATGACGATGAATAACGTGCGGGCTACTCAGGAGGTTCTGCACAATTTGGGAATGGCGCCAGCATGGGGGCAGGGGCTTGGGCACGACATGGTTCGCTAGGCACCTCGGTAGTGGAGTCGCTAGATGCCCAGCAGTGGCCCTGTATTGGTGAGCTATTGGTGAGTTAGTTGCACGTTCGCTGCAGGATGCCGAATGGTCGCGGATCTGCAGGGAACTTGAAGTTTCGCAGCACATCGGTGAACCCGGCTCGGCGATAAAGCTGCCAGGCGGCATTTGCTTCACCTTCTACCTCCGGAGTGGAGAGCATCACTGTACTCTGCGGCGTTCGCTGGAGGAGGTCGTTGAGGATTTTGGTGCCGACGCCCTCACCCTGCGCTGGGGGCAGGACATGTATCTCGGAGAGCTCTGCGTAGGTATGCAGTATGCGGGACACCTCTGTGCGGGAGTATCCGTTAAGAACCAGGCCGCGTGCGACCTGCCGATACCACCATGTTTGCGGGGAACCGCGAAAGGTGAAGCCGATTCCGATGCAACGCTGGCGTGAATTGTCTGGGTCTGGAGCTTCGTCAGCGTGGTGTAGGAGCGCCATGGTGCAGGTGAAGTCCGGCTGGGAGGCGTTGTAGAACCACAGGGATTTGCGCTGTGGATGGGTCTCTTTGGGGTAGTTCATTGCGGCGAGGTGAATGTCGATGAGCTCGTCGAGCCGCGCAATGAACTGGCGGTTGTTGACAGGGGTGATGGATACGCGCAGGGAGGAATCGTCGGAAGTTGGTTGGGCGTACGTGTCCTGGGGCATGGAAACAATAGTGCCACCTTCTGGCGGAATGAACTCAAAAATAGACAATAAGACATGTGTTCGATTATTGTCGGCTTGGGGCTGGGTGGTGTCCAGGGAACTTTCTAATGTGAGACCCAAAACTTGCATAGAACAGCGACTGAGCAAACTAGGGGATGAGAATGATGGCCGTACAGGAAAAGCAGATTGGAGCCCGGGCTAGGTACAGTCGCTCCCTGGGCGCGAGGGGGTTCCTGGACGAGGCAGAGCGACAGCTGGCACTGTCGCGAGCGGAACTGCGCGAGCCAGAGGCGATCGTATATGCCTACCGCGCCGGGCTGAGGGCGGCAGGGGCGTTGATTGAATGGGAGATGGCCTCGCGGAAGCGTCGCCCTTCCGGGAGCGCGTGGGCAAAGCTGAGGGTGCTTCGCCCGGATCTTGAAGATTGGGCTGAAACCTTTGAAGCGCATGCCCGAGTGGCGAGCCGGGCTGGCTTGGGGCTTAGCCAGGGAATACCTGCGGATTCCCGGGGCGTGATTTACCGCGATGCTTGCGATCTAGTAGACCTAGCGCGAGCGGCGGTGGATTACCTACCAAAGGTGGCC
Source organism: Corynebacterium sp. 22-2729 (assembly GCF_053479475.1). NCBI lineage: Bacteria > Bacillati > Actinomycetota > Actinomycetes > Mycobacteriales > Corynebacteriaceae > Corynebacterium > Corynebacterium sp. 22-2729. Next base: position 108,939 of record NZ_JBRBCA010000008.1, on the reverse strand, counting down.
TAGAGCTCCTCAAACAATGCACATCATTGTTTGAAAACCGCAGGTTGATGTAGGGTGGGTGGGGTAAACACGGGTGGAGCGCACCCGGGCTGGAAACTTTTTCTGCGGGTTGTCCGTTGGAAGAAGTAGCCGCAAAGAATTGGGAGGTCGCGATGGCTCTATCAGAGCAAGAGCAGAGGATGCTCGCGGAGATCGAACAGGCGCTGATTGCTGAGGATCCGCGCCTGGCGAAGCAGGCTTCCACCAATGGCAAGCGGACAATGAACTTCAACATCCGTTCTATCGCGCTCATTGTTCTCGGGCTCACGGTGATGGTTGGTGGGATTGCAGCCTCTCAACTGTCGCTGTGGTTCGTGGCTCTAAGTGTCCTCGGATTTTTGATCATGTTCGGTGGTGGCTTGCTGGCTTTCCAGCCGAATGAGGATCCGGAGGCTGCAGCTATCAAGCGCTCCAAGGCGGGAAAGCCCCGCAAGGCACGTGCCCTGAAGGGAACGTCCGGTGGCGGGCTCGGCGATCGGATGGAAGATAGTTTCCGCCGTCGCTTTGAGCGTTAAAGCGTTGCGGAACAAGAAAACCACCGCCTCCCAGCCGGGAGGACGGTGGTTTTTAGTTTGCGGCTGGGGCTAGTTTCACCCTTGAGTCAGGGGACTTCTACTTCTTCGGGGATTTACCGTGGCGCGATGTGGGAATTGTTGGGGCATCGAGTTTGAGTCAGTACAACCTATCCAGCACGCTGGCATTTTCGATCTCTAGGGGTGGGGTGCATGCCTCGTAGTTGCCGGTTGTGTAGCGCATGTCGTATCTCCTTGGTCGGTATCGAACTTGCTACATAATTCAGGCTAGCACTCAAAAGGTAAACCTTATTTTTCGGTGTGCGAGTTGGGTGTGGGCGCCCCACTTTCCCCCACTTTGAATATTCTATGCATAGTCATCCGGGGTGAAGGGTGGTCGTGTGTAAGGGGGAAACGCTGTCTACCTGTGCTAAAACGGTGCTTTTAGTAGGGGGCTCGGGGTGGGGGAGAGTGTGGCGTCGTAGTAAAGAAGAGGGGGGATGTAAAGATCGTGCGTTGGTTGTGAAGGTGTGCTTTGTGGCTAGAGTGCTGGTTGGGGACACTTTGAGAAAGAAGTGGGGAGAAAAAAGCGCACACAAAAGCTCGTGTTGTAGAGATTGTGGGGAGGAGTGGGGTAAAGTGGGGATCGTTGGGGCGAAGCTGTGCCAACAATTCCAAACTTCATAGAGAAACCAATGTTCAGGGTGATTTTTACCCTTGATTCACAACGGACACGGCATAGCAAGGCGCAAGATCATTCATAGAAAGGGGCCGATGACATGTTTTTCGGCACCTTTACGCCGAAGCTCGACGACAAGGGTCGATTGACTCTGCCGGCGAAGTTTCGCGAAGAACTTGCGGACGGCTTGATGGTTGTGAAAGGGCAGGATCGCAGCCTGGCTGTATATCCCAAGGCTGAATTCCTTGTGCGGGCAAAGAAGGCTGCTGAGGCTTCGCGCACCAACCCGAAGGCTCGCGCATTCGTGCGAAACCTTGCTGCCAGCGCCGATGAGCAGGCGCTGGATTCGCAGGGGAGGATTTCGGTTTCGGCGTTGCACCGTAACTACGCGGGGCTCTCGAAGGAGTGCGTAGTAATCGGCAATGTCGACTTCATTGAGATTTGGGATGCCGCGAGCTGGGAAGAATACAGCGCTGAGCACGAAGAGGATTTCTCGGACGGCGACGACGAAGTGCTGGCTTCCTTCCTCTAGAAGCGCGTGGAACGACAACGCAAGACGACAAATTAATAGTGGACAACAGAGTGTGCGCAGGCCCTTACCTGCGTGGACGACGCGGAACCTTGACGTACTTCCCCGATGTCAAGCCCGCACCCACGCAGGTGAGGCCCTGTTCGCACTCTTTTAACTTTTGAGTCACATAAGTATCTATGTGGCTCATGAAATACAAAGAGCCCCAGTTTGGGGATAGGAATCTAGAGATAACGCAGCTAGGGAAGGAGGGAAAGCTAATGACCGACGGGCAGGCACAGCCGGCCAAGCCGCACAACGAGCACGGCCATATTCCAGTCATGCGCGACCGCATGGTTGAGCTTGTCGGGTTGGGTGTGCACAGTGCCCAGGCGCCGGAACGCCCCCTAATCGTAGACGGCACCCTCGGTGCTGGTGGGCACAGCGAAGCTTTTCTCGACGCCTTTCCGCATGCCATCGTGGTGGGGCTAGACCGTGATCCCAATGCGCTCGCAGAGGCGAATGAACGTCTGGCAGGCTACGGCGATCGCTTCGTTTCCTATCAGACACGCTTTGACGGAGTGACCGACGCGCTTGAAGACCTCATGGATCAAGGGGCAATTCCTTCCAGCGTGCGTGAGAGTGGAATTTCTGGTTTCCTCTTCGACCTGGGCGTCTCCTCCATGCAGCTCGATCAACCGGAGCGCGGATTCGCCTATGCAGTCGATGCGCCGCTGGACATGCGCATGGATCCCAGCAGCCCTCTGACTGCTGCCGACATTCTGAATACCTACAGCCACGGCGAGATTGCTCGCATTCTCAAGACCTATGGCGATGAAAGGTTCGCAGGGAAGATCGCTTCCGCCGTTGTGCGTGAGCGGGAGAAGCAACCTTTCGACAGCTCCGCTCGGCTTGTTGAGTTGCTCTATGCCACGATCCCGGCGGCGTCTCGTCGAACGGGTGGACACCCGGCCAAGCGCACGTTCCAAGCACTCCGTGTTGAGGTTAACGCAGAACTCGAATCCCTGGAGAAGCTGATTCCCGAGATTTCCCGTTGGCTCCACGTCGGCGGCGTAGGCGTGTTTATGAGCTACCAATCGCTGGAAGACAAGATCGTCAAGAAGGAATTGGTGCAGCTCAGCAGCTCGAAGACGCCCCCTGGGCTGCCTATGGAACTGCCCGGGATGGAAGCCGAATTTGAGCTACGCACGCGGGGAGCCGAGAAAGCAAGCGAAGCAGAAATCGAGCAGAACTCTCGTGCAGCACCTGTGAGGGTAAGAGCCTTCAGCAGGGTCAACGACAGAGGAAAAACCACATTTCCGCTGGACACGCCCAGTTAGCTAAGCAAAACCCCCAAACATCACTGATAGAAACAAATCCGAACCTCCGAACCTTCGGAAGGAAACACATGACCGCACCAGGCACCATCCACACTCGCCGCCAGCGCACTGACCGCGACCACACCACCTCCGCCGGTCGCGTCGTTACCGACCGCTCCTACGCTGGAAACCGTCCAGAGCGCTCCGGCCAACGCGTCGCCGCCCCGGCCCATCGCCGTAGTGATTGGGGCGCTGCCCGCACGGATCGTGCTCAGCGCACGGGCACAGTAGGTCGCAGTGCGCGTCGCTTTGGTGGTAGCCGAGTTGGCTCGCGCCAGCAGGTATCCGTTCGTGGCCGCCGCATCATTGCCCTGGAACGCGGCAATCCGCAGCTGACTCGTCGTATCGCCCTAGCGGTCGCTGTGTTCATCATCGGTGTTGTCTCCGTCATGGCGCTGTCCGCTGCAACTACTAAGCAGTCTTTCCAGATCGCCGAGGCGCAAAAGCACAGCACAACTCTGGAAAACGAAATTGAGAGCCTGAACCGCGATGTAAATAACGCAAAATCCTCTGCGAGCATCGCTAAGGAGGCCAGCGAACTGGGCATGGTCACCCCGAAGCAGTCCGGCATCCTGGAAGATCGCAACGGCAAGATTAAGGAAACCCGTCCCGCTGATGCGGAGCGTGGCAAGGACGTTGTGGACGTCAACGGCAATGCCAAGCGCCGAGGTGCTACCAGTGACCCAGAGAAGACCAACCGGGTTGAAGGACTGCACCCGAACAACCCGATTGTGGCAGGCGATCGCGCTCCGGACGTGAATGCCAGTGCGCCGGGGAATGCGCAGGCAAATGGTGGTCTGCCTTATTCCGGTGGCACGGCAGGGCAAACACCAGGGCAAGCAGCTGCGCCTGCTCCGGCGGCTCCAGCTCCAGCCCCGGGGCCAGCTCCGGCAGCTGCCCCTGCCCCTGCGCCTGCCCAGGCGCAGCGATAAGCGTCAGGGGCCAGACCAGCTTTCCCGCGCGGTTCACAAGCGAGAAGGATCGGTGCGAAAACTTCAGACACGCCGGGAGCAACCCCGGCCTGTTTTCGTATTTGTGGGGACAATAGCCAAGAGTGATTAGAAAGGAGGACAACCACGTGTCGAAAAGTAACGACCGCCGCTCCCCGCGGACGGTTGAAGGTAACTCGTGGTTGATCTTGGATACCTCCTTCGGGCGCTTTAACAAACGCGTCCGTCTTGTGTTCCTTGTTATCTTCTTGACTGTTTTCGCACTTATCCTGCGTTTGGTCTGGGTGCAGCTGGTCGCTAGCCCGTCTTTGTCCACACAGGCACAGTTGCAGCGCACCTCAGTCGTCACCGAGCCGGCCCTGCGCGGCGGGATCACTGACCGCAACGGCCAGATATTGGCTTACACAATGGATGCCCGCAGCCTGTCAGTGCACCCGAAGAAGCTCGAGTCGTTCATGCAGGAGCGTCATGAACTAGACCCCGAGAACGTGCCGGAGCCAAAGCAGCGCATCGAGGATATCGCCAAGCGCCTGCCGGAGATGATCAACAAAGAAGGCGATGACATCCAAGAAGATGACATCCGTGACAAGCTGAAGAGCGATAAGGACTATGAGGTACTGGTTCGAAACGTCGATCCGGATGTCGCCGAGAAAGTCGCTGAGGAATTCCCCGAGATCACTGCCGAGCGTCAAGATCTGCGGCAGTACCCCAACGGTGCGGTCGCACAAAACATGATCGGCAAGATCAGCACTGATAACCAGGGGCAGTTCGGCCTCGAGCTTTCCCAGGACGCTCGATTGCAGGGGATCAACGGCTCCCGCACTGTAGACGTCGCAGGTGACGGCTACCTGATTCCAGGATCCACCCGTGACGTGCATCCCGCAGTCGATGGTGATTCCTACGAGCTGACCATCGACCTTGACGCGCAGACCTATATGCAGCAGGCATTGCAGCAGGCACGGGAAAAGTCCGGAGCCAAGTCTGCCTCCGCCGTCGTCTTGGACTCCAAGACCGGCGAGATTGTTGCCATGGGATCCAGCGATTCGATTGATCCCAACGGTGACATCGAAAAGCAACTGAAGCGTAAGAAGGTCTTTGGCGACCGCCCTACGGCAGATTCCTTTGAACCCGGCTCCGTCGCCAAGATCATGACTGCCGCCGCTGCGATCCAAGAGGGCAAAACGACCCCGGACGAGGTACTTAAGATTCCTGGCAGCATCGACATGGCCGGTGTAACGGTGAAGGACGCCTGGGAACACGGAGAGGTTCCGTACACCACCACCGGTGTTTTCGGTAAGTCGTCTAACGTTGGCACCCTCATGCTCGCGCAGCGGGTAGGCGAGGAGAAGATGTACGACTACTTCCGCAAGTTCGGCGTGGGCCAGGCAGCGGGAGTGGGGTTGCCCTATGAGGTGAGCGGCTACATGCCGGAGCTCAACCAGTGGTCTGGCGGCACCTTCGCCAATCTCCCGATCGGCCAGGGTATGTCGATGAACCTGCTGCAAATGACGAGCATCTACCAGGCGCTGGCAAACGACGGCGTGCGCGTGGAGCCACGATTGATCAAGAAGATCACATCCTCCAACGGCGCTGAGCTGCCCACCGACCCGGCAAAGGAAACTCGGGTAGTCTCCCCGGAGACTGCCCGGACGACCGTTGACATGTTCCGCGCAGTAACCCAAAAGGACGAGACGGGAGTCCAGCAGGGTAGCGGTGCTCCGGCAGCTATTGATGGCTACCAGGTTTCCGGCAAGACAGGTACCGCCCAGCAAATCGACCCAGATTCCGGAGCCTATTCAAATTCTTCCTATTGGATTAACTTTGCGGGTATAGCCCCTGCTGATAAACCTCGCTTCGTCGTGGGAATCATGCTGGACAATCCGCAGCGCGGAACCGACGGCGGCGCGGGCGGAACCGCGGCACCGCTGTTCCACGACATCATGGCGTGGATGCTGGATCACTACAACGTTTCCCCATCTGAAAAGCCCGGACCGAAGTTGATGCTGGAGGCAAATCAATGACATCTGTAAAACGTCTCGCCGAAATCTGCGGTGGTACCCTCACAGGACCCTGGCAAGGCGTGGAGGTTACATCGGCAGCAATCGGCTCGCGAGATGTACAACCGGGCGGGCTCTTCTGCGCAGTTCCAGGGCAGAAGGTACATGGAGCGACCTTCGCCGCGGATAGCAATGCCGTAGCCGTGCTTACTGACGCCGCGGGCCAGCGGATTATTGAAGACGCCCCCACTCCACTTCCGTGCATTGTTGTCGATGATGTACGCGAATGGATGGGTCCGGTTTCCGCAGAGATTTATGGCCACCCGGCGCGTCAGCTGAAGACCATTGGCATCACCGGCACTTCCGGCAAGACAACTACCAGCTACCTCGTCGAAAAGGCTTTGCTGGATTCAGGGCTGAAGGTAGGCCTGATTGGCACGACGGGCACCCGCATTAACGGCAAGTCAATTCCAACTTCGCTGACCACCCCGGAGGCGCCGACCCTCCAGGCGCTGCTGGCGCGCATGGTTGCAGAGGGAGCCACGCACCTGGTCATGGAGGTATCCAGCCACGCATTGCAGCTGGGGCGTGTACGTGGCCTGCATTTTGACGTGGCGGCGTTTACGAACCTCAGCCAAGACCACCTGGATTTCCACCCGACGATGGAGGACTACTTCCAGGCCAAGGCATTGCTTTTCGAGCGTGCGGAGGATGGCCAGCAGCCTGGTATCGCAGTGATTTGCTGTGAAGATGAGTGGGGCGAGCGTATGCGCGACATCGCCGCTCAGTTCTCGTCCACAGTGGCGCTATATCCGCAGACGAAGAACGACTCCGCTGAGCGTCCGGAAGCAAACACCAACCCTGCATGGGCCATCACTTCCGCAGAGGTGTCAGCCAGTGGCCGTCAGCACATTGGGGTGGAGATCACCGGGGCAGAAAGCCCCCGCAAACTGGACTACAGCATCGGCATGGCCGGAGCCTTTAACCAAGCCAATAGCCTAGTTGCTTTGGCCTGTATTGAGGCCGTAACCGGGGAGACGCTCACATCTGAAAGCCCTGCAGTACAGGCGCTGGCGGATGTGCAGGTGCCAGGTCGCATGCAACTTGTTGAAGCCGGCCAAGACTTCCTGGCCATGGTGGATTACGCACACAAGCCGGGGGCTGTACAGGCGGTGCTAAGTAGTCTCCACGACTACCTTCCTGACCCGTACGCTCGTATCGGGATTGTCCTCGGTGCCGGTGGCAATCGTGACCACGAGAAGCGCCCCATTATGGGACGCATTGCCGCTGAGCTGGCAGACGCGGTGTTCGTGACGGATGATAATCCTCGAGACGAGGAGCCGTCTACGATCCGGGAAGCGATCTATGCAGGGGCGCGTGAGGGCGTCCTCAAAAAGAAAAAGCAGCAACAAGACAAAGAGACAGTGTGCGAGATCGTGCCCGACCGGGCTGAGGCTATTGCTGCTGCCGTGAGCTGGGCACAGTCGGGCGATGCAGTGGTTATAGCAGGCAAGGGGCATGAGAAGGGCCAGCTCGTCGCGGGAGTTATGCACCCCTTCGACGATGTGGAGGAGCTGGCGAACGCCTTGACCCAGCGGGCACAGGCACATTCAGAGCGCGAGGGTAGACAGAGCGAAAGTAGTGAGCAGCGATGATTGAACTAACAACACAACAGATCGCCGACGTGACGGGCGGGTCTCTCATCAACGGCGCGGACCCGCAGGCCGTGGTAACCGGACCGGTGGAGTTCGACTCACGCAAGATCACCCCCGGGGCGATCTTTATGGCCCTGCCCGGTGCCAAAGCCGACGGCCACGACTTTGTGGACTCTGCGTTACGCAACGGCGCCGCCCTTCTAGTTGTAGGCCGGGGAGTGGAGCAGCCGGCGCTGTTGGCGGAACCTGTGCAGATGAATGAGCAGACCTCCAATGCGACCGCCTTCGAATTCGACGCAGAAGGCCACGGTGCCGCAGTGTTGGCAGCCGTCGACAAGCTGGCTCGATACAACACCGACGTTCTGGCCGCCGAAGAAGGAATGGTCGTTGTGGGAGTGACCGGCTCCGCAGGTAAGACGTCCACGAAGGACCTGATTGGTGCAGTACTGCGGGAGGCAGGGGAGACCGTAGCCCCGCCCGGCAGTTTTAACAATGAGATTGGCCTACCGTACACCGCGTTGCGCGCGGGACGCGAGACGCGCTTCCTGGTCAGCGAAATGTCCGCTCGCGGTGTGGGACACATTCAACATTTGACGACGGTCACGCCGCCACGCGTGGGCGTGGTGCTGAATGTCGGCAGTGCCCACCTGGGCGAGTTCGGATCCCGCCAGGCTATCGCCCAAGCCAAGGGTGAGCTGGTAGAAGCTCTGCCACAGGCCGCAGACGGTGGCCTGGCCGTGCTGAACGCCGACGACGACAAGGTAGCGGCAATGGACAAGCGCACCGCAGCGCGCGTAGTGCGATTCTCCACCGAAGGAACCACAGGTGCCGCCGGAGTGCCGGCAGACTACTATGCCACCGACATCGAGCTGGACGCGGTAGCTCGAGCCAGCTTCCTTTTGCACCACCCGAAGGGTGAACCGGTGCGTGTGGAGTTGTCCGTTTTCGGCGCTCACCAGGTGTCCAATGCTCTCGCCGCCGCAGCGGTGGGCATCGAAATGGGTATTGACGCCGCACAGGTTGCGACTTCCCTGAGCTCCCATGTCGCTGCCAGCGTGAACCGCATGGACGTGCGCACGCGCACCTCCGACGGGGTGACCATTATCAACGACTCTTATAATGCCAACCCCGAATCTATGCGCGCCGGCATCGACGCTTTGGCCTTCACAGCCAAGGGCCGCCCCGATGCGGAGAGCTGGGCTGTCTTGGGCCAGATGGGTGAGCTTGGTGATGATGCAAGTGACGAACACGCAGAGCTGGGCCGAGTGCTCGCTCAGCGGCGAATCGACCACGCCGTCATCGTGGGCAATGGTGTAAACCAGCACGCACTGGCCACTGCCGCCCGTGAAAGTGGAGTGGACACGCAGGTTGTCGAGAATATCGACGGCGCGGTGAACTACCTAGATACGAGTTTGAACTCGCAGGATGTGGTGCTGATTAAGGCATCGTATTCGGATGGACTGTGGGCCGTGGCAGAAGGACTGCTCATCGGCGAAGACCAAGGAGCTTAAAAGACCCATGTTGCAAATCTTTATCGCGGGTGCGGTTGCTTTCGTCGTGTCTGTTGCCCTGACACCCTTGTTGATCCGTTGGTTCTCCGCCGAAGGATTAGGCCAGGAGATCCGAGAAGAGGGTCCGAAATCCCACTTCAAGAAACGCGGCACCCCGACCATGGGCGGAATCGCCATCCTTGCTGGCATCCTGTTCGGCTACTTGGTGGGCGTACTGGTGGGATTGGCTACCACTGGCGCAGGTCCAGGAGTAAGTGGATGGCTCGTGCTTGGGTTGACCCTTGCACTGGGCGGATTGGGCTTCGCCGATGACTACATCAAGCTAGTCAAGGGACGCAATCTGGGACTAAACGCTAAGGCTAAGCTGGTTGGCCAGCTGGCTACCGCAATTATTTTCGGCGTGCTGATTCTGCAGTTCCCGAATTCCCGTGGCCTCACTCCGGGTTCCACCCACCTCTCGGCCATCCGCGACATCGCTACATTCGATATCGCTATTGGTCCGGCCATCGTGGGCACCATCTTGTTCCTGATTTTTATCTACCTGGTCATTTCCGCTTGGTCCAATGCCGTGAACCTGACCGATGGTTTGGACGGCCTCGCCGGTGGCGTGACCGCAATGGTGATGGGAACCTATGTACTGATTACCTTCTGGCAGTTCCGTAATTCTTGCTCTGTGAGCGCGCAGGCGGCCTGCTATGCGGTACGTGATCCGCTGGATCTGTCGATGTTGGCTTCTGCCGGACTGGGCGCTTGTCTGGGCTTCCTATGGTGGAACGCTGCACCGGCGAAGATTTTCATGGGCGACACTGGTTCTTTGGCACTGGGTGGTCTGGTGGCAGGTCTATCCATCACCACTCAGACGGAGTTGCTGATGATCCTGGTTGGCATCATCTTCGTTATTGAGGCCGCCTCCGTTGTTATTCAGGTGGTTTCCTTTAAGGCCACCGGTAAGCGCGTTTTCCGAATGGCACCGATTCACCACCACTTTGAGAACAAAGGCTGGGCCGAAACCACCGTGGTTATCCGCTTCTGGTTGCTCGCCGGGTTGGCTGCAATGTCCGGCTTCGCATTGTTCTACGCCGAGTGGTTGAACTCCGCCACTTGGTAGGACGCCCATCAACCAGTAGCTCACTATCAACAGCACATATTTAGCAATGTAAGAACCCGAAGGACAGGCAAAGCCGTGGAACCCACACACGCACTTCAACCCGCAGACGCCCTACACACCATGCGCACCGAGACAATCCTGGTCGCGGGGGCTGGCGTGGCCGGACGAGGCGTGATCTCCATGCTCTGTGCTCTCGGAGCCCGCCACGTCGTGGTCGCCGACGATAACGCACAGGTGCTTAGCCACATTGCCGAGGACGGCGATACCGAACTCCGTTTGCTGGGAGTAGCTGAAGCTACCGAATCGCTTGACCAGCTGGCTCCGCGAATGGTTGTGACCTCTCCGGGGTGGAAGCCCGAGTCCCCATTGCTGGTACGAGCCACAGACCTGGGCATTCCCGTGATAGGGGACATCGCCGCCGCTTGGCTCGCCGACCAGGCAGGGGCTTTCGGCGAGCCACGAACGTGGCTGGCCATTACCGGCACCAATGGCAAAACGACAACCACTGCCATGCTGACGTCCATGTTGGTTGCGGATGGGCGCGCAGCCCTTTCGGTCGGCAATATCGGAATCGCACCCGCGGCCGCGTTGGCTGCGCAGCACCGGGGTGCTCCGCGATCGGATGTCTTTGTCGCGGAAGTGTCCAGTTTCCAGCTGCACTGGGCTCCCATGTTTGTGCCCACGGTGGGTTGCATCCTCAACCTTGCCGAGGACCACCTGGATTGGCATGGAAGTTACGAAAACTATTGTGCAGACAAGGCACAGGTCTTGACTGCAACGGATTCCATCCTGGCATTGGATGACGCCGACGTACTGTCCACTGCACAAGCCCGCCAGGTAGCGGCGTGCGGTGCCTACACGATTCACGATCCGGAACAGGCGGCGTCACCAGTAACGAAGGACATAGAGCGCATCGTCGGTGTGCGCAATGGACGGCTAGTCGAGGCGAACCTCGGCGATCCCAGCCAAATCACTGACTTGGCGCCGGCTCAAGGCATCAGCCCGCCCGGCCCCGCGGGACTGGCCGATGCTGCGGCCAGTGCGGCGATGGCACGTGCTGTAGGCGTGACGCCGGAGGCCATCCAAAACGCACTAGCTGGCTTCCAGGTGCAGGCCCACCGCGGTCAGGTTGTTCTGGACCATCGCGGGGTGACGTGGATCGACAACTCGAAGGCCACGAACCCACACGCCGCCGAAGCAGCCCTCCGCGGTCAGCACAACGTGATTTGGATTGCCGGCGGCCAGTTAAAGGGCGCAGCTGTTGACGGATTAATCCGTGCGATCGGCGGTGCCCTTAAAGCTGTCGTGGCTCTCGGCGTGGACCGGAAGGAACTCGCCGCCGAGGTCTCACGGCAGCTGCCGGAACTGCCGATCACCCTTATTGACGCCACCGATCCAGAGGAAGCAATGCGTGCCGTCGCCCGTGCCGCCCACGAGCTGGCAGAACCGGGTGACAGCGTGGTTCTGGCACCGGCGGCTGCGTCACTGGACATGTTTAGCGGGATGAGCCAGCGTGGCGACCTGTTTGCCCAATATGCCTTGGCTTATGCTGAGGCTGATTCACCCGGTCACACACAGCCTGACGATCCGGCAGCACACACGAAGCAGGAAAAGGGGTAGGTGTTTTTCCATGTCCACGCCAACATCCAATTCCAAGCGACGGCAAATCCCCGGCGCGGGGAAGCGCGCACAACGTAGCGCACAGGATCCACAGGCGCGCGAGAGCGTACAGCAGAAGGCTGATCGAGCGAATAGCAATGAGCGTGGCTTCGCGTCTTTGCAGCGCAAAGTCTCCGCGCAGCTGGCCACTCCGCAGCTGAATTACAAGGTGCTAATGGTCGTTACCGCCTGTCTGACCGTTTTGGGTCTGATCATGGTGCTGTCGTCCTCGATGGTGACCTCTTATGCAAGCGGCGCGAGTGTGTTCGGCGAGTTCATCAAGCAGGCCATGGTTGTGGTGATCGGCCTGGTGGTGATGTGGTTTGCACTGCGCATGCGCCCGGAGACAGTGCGAAAGTACTCGCCGTCGTTGTTGGTGATCGCGATCTTGATGCTGATTGCCGTGCTTATCCCCGGCATCGGTGTTGGTGGTGACGAGGTCGGCTCGAATTCATGGATCCGCATTGGTCCCATCGGTGTGCAGCCTTCCGAGGTGGCCAAGCTGGCACTAGCAGTGTGGGGAGCGGCGACTGTGAGCTACCGGGCGCGCGCAACGCGGCGCTTGAACACCGGGCTGGGTGCCTTCATTGCCATTAGCGCGGTGATCATGCTGCTGGTGTTGTTCCAAAAGGACCTGGGAATGATGTTCTCCGCTGGCATCGTGGTCGCCGCCTTGATGTTCTTTGCAGGAGTTGATAAACGGGTCTTCTTCACCATGCTGGGTAGCGTTGCATTGCTCGGAGTATTCGCGATTTCCCGCAAGAGCTTCCGTGGTGCACGTATCACGACATGGAAGGATGCTCTGACCCTGAATTTCGGCGACACTACGACACAGGGTGCGGCCTACCAGTCTCACCAGGGAATCCTTTCCCTTTCCGACGGTGGGCTTTTCGGCGCCGGTTTGGGGCAGTCCCGCGCTAAGTGGTTTTATCTGCCTGAGGCGAAGAACGACTTCATTTTCGCCATCGTTGGTGAAGAATTGGGTCTGTTCGGCACGGTGATTGTAGTCATTCTGTTCGGAATGCTTGCGTTTTTCGGCACTCGTACGGCGTTGGCTCAGGCGGATCCTTTCCTCCGGCTATTGGCGGGCACGCTGACGATTGGTATTGCTGTGCAGGCGTTTTTCAACATGGGTTACGTCGTTGGCCTGCTGCCGGTGACCGGTATTCAATTGCCACTGATTTCCGCAGGTGGTTCCTCCGCGATCATCACTCTGCTTTCTATGGGGTTGCTGTGTAATTGTGCGCGCAATGAGCCGGAGACGATTTCTTCCATGCAGCACGAGGGACGCCCGCTGATCGACCGTATCCTTATGCTCCCGGAGCCCCGGGGGTATAAAGCCGGAGAACAGCGCCGTACAGAGCGCCGTGAGACGGCCTATAGCTATGGGGAACCAGTCACCCGTCAACGGGTTAGTGCAGGCCGCGGCAGCCAAGACGTGCGTCGGGAACGCGACCGAGTGGAGCGATCGATCCGCCGGGTCGGTGGGGAGTCCCGCTTGCGTGGCTACGATGGGGTACGAAGGCAGGATCTTCCCCCAACGGCCACTCCCAAGCCAATGCCACGCAGCCGCAATCGGGCTGATAGTTCAGGGCAAGAGAGAGCCCGCAAGACCCGCAGAAATCTAGATAACCGACACAGGAGGCGCTAGCCCAGTGAACCCGAAGCCAGAAGCCGACCGGAAGCTATCAGTCGTCGTTGCCGGCGGCGGAACGGCAGGGCACATTGAGCCCGCCATGGCCGTGGCAGAAGCGGTGCGCGCTCAGCGCCCTGATGCACGCATTACGGCGCTGGGAACCAGCCGCGGTTTGGAAACCACGCTGGTGCCCGCTCGCGGCTTTGATTTGAAGCTGATTCCGCCAGTGCCGGTGCCCCGCAAACTGAACAAGGATCTAGCTACCCTGCCGCTACGCCTGCGTAAAGCCCTCAAGGAAACCAAGCAGATCCTGCGGGAAGTGGAAGCTGATGTGGTGATCGGGTTCGGCGGTTATGTGTCCGCACCGGCATATCTGGCTGCACGCTCCCTCAAGATTCCCTTTTTCGTCCACGAGGCGAATGCCCGTGCAGGCGTAGCCAACAAATTGGGAGTAAAGCTAGGCGGTACGGGTCTGGCAGCAGTCGAAGACTCCGGTCTGGAGGCCGAGGTCGTAGGCATCCCGGTGCGCGACGCAGTTCTGAAAATGGATCGCAAGGCTTTACGGGCAGAGGCTCGGGAGTTCTTCGGCGTGGATGCAGAAGCACCGCTGCTGCTAGTCACCGGCGGATCCCAGGGCGCACGCAGCATCAACGAGGCCGTTGTGGGCGCAGCGAAGACTCTGCAGGACGCGGGCATTGGCGTGCTTCACGCTTATGGCAAGAAAAATACGGTGGAGCTGCCCAAGGAAGTCCAGGAAGGAAAGCCACCTTATGTAGCCGTTCCCTATATCGAACGAATGGACTTGGCGCTGGCCGCCGCCGATGCCATCCTGTGCCGTTCCGGTGCTATGACTGTCGCCGAAGTATCCGCAGTGGGCCTTCCAGGCATCTACGTGCCTTTGCCACATGGCAATGGCGAACAAGAACTCAACGTTCGTCCGATTACTCACGCTGGCGGTGGAGTAATCATCAAGGACGCCGAACTTACCGAACATCGCGTCGCCCAGGAAGTTATCCCATTGTTGCGCGATGAGACCCGTTGGCAGGCCGCCAGCCTTGCCACCCTCGCAGCAGGGCACCGCGACGCGGCACAGAAAATTGCACAGAAGATTATCGCTGCCGCCTACAAGCGTTAGCGTTCTGACGAAGCCACACTTCCCCCCTCCCTTCTTAGAAAGGCATCTTCTTCCACGATGAGCGAGCAGTCCCAAACCACGGATCTCACACGCGTACACATGGTGGGTATCGGCGGAGCCGGAATGTCCGGCATTGCCCGCATTCTGCTGGATCGCGGCTACCAGGTCAGCGGTTCTGACATGAAGGAGTCACGCAGCATTCTGGCGCTGCGTGCAGCCGGGGCACAGATCCAGGTGGAGCATTCAGCGGATAACCTGCGCCTCCTGGGCGACCTGCCGTCCGTTGTCGTCACTTCTTTCGCAGCAATCCCGCAGGACAATCCAGAGCTCGTTGCCGCCCGCGAGTCGGGTATCCCGGTGCTTCGTCGATCCGATGTACTGGCACTGTTGTTGCAGGATAGGCGTGCATTCCTACTAGCGGGCACGCATGGAAAGACCTCAACCACATCGATGGCCGTAGCCGCCTTGCAGTCCGCGGGACAGGATCCTTCTTTTGCCATTGGTGGGCAGCTGAACCGTGCGGGCACAAACGCCCACCACGGCACGGGCGATATCTTCGTCGCCGAGGCGGATGAATCCGATGGCTCCTTCCTGTCCTACTCGCCAGAGGTGGCGGTCGTGACGAACATCGAACCCGATCACCTGGATTACTTCAAGACCGAACAGGCCTATCGCGAAGTCTTTGAAAAGTTCGCCCACCGCATTATTGAAGGTGGTTACTTGGTGGCCTGCCTTGACGATCCGGGGTCGGCTGCGCTCGCGGAGGGTTTGGTAGCTGCTGCGGCCGATGGCATGGATCTGCCCTTTACCGTTGTGGGATATGGCACGGCCGAAGCTTGTGACGCCCACTCTTCCGTTACCCCAGCGGCCATTATCGAAGCCACGGAGGTGACCGCCGAAGGGACTGTCTCCACGCTGCGACTGACTGAGGCCACCCCGGCTGCCGGAGAATACTCCCTGCGCGTGGCCATCCCCGGTATTCACATGGTGCTCAATGCCACGGCGGCGGGGCTGGGCAGCGTGCTGTTGGGAGCGGATGTGGACAAGGTGTTTGCTGGTATTGCCGGTTTTGACGGTGTACGCCGTCGTTTCGAATACCACGGCACTCGTCGTGAGGTTGAGGTCTACGATGATTACGCCCACCACCCGACTGAGGTGGCGGCCGTTTTGTCGGCTGCGCGCCAGCGAGTGGAGGCTCGCGGCGGACGCATTGTGGCGGTTTTCCAGCCGCACTTGTTCTCCCGCACAATGAATTTCGCACAGGAGTTCGCCGACGCACTTTCTCTGGCTGATCAGGTGGTGCTGTTGGATATCTTCGGCGCTCGCGAGGAGCCCGTGGAGGGAGTCGATTCTCGCATCATCGGAGACAAGATCGACGCTTCCACCCAGTGGGTATTTGAACCTGATTTCTCCAGCGTGGCGGGCGTCGTTGCCGACCTAGCACAGCCTGGTGACATGGTTCTGACCATTGGTGCGGGAACCGTGACAATGCTGGCGGATGAGATTCTCCTGCAGCTGGACCGTGGTGATCGCGGGTGAGTAGGGCGTCCAGAATTACACGCGATAGCGCAGCGCGCGCCAAGGGCAAGAAGTTCCTGAAGAAGAATGGGGCGCCGAAGAAGCGCGTGCAGAAGATTATCGCGGGGCTGGTGGCGCTTATCGTGCTGCTGGGCGTGTTGATGTATGCGGTGCCGATCCTTAAAGTGGCGCAGATCGACGTGCAGGGTACGACTCATGCGGACGTGGAAGCGATTCGCGAGGCCAGCACCATTAATGCTGGCGATAACATGCTGCGCCTGGACATGGCCAGCGCCGCTAAGGGAGTTTCCAGTGTGGCGTGGGTGGAAAAGGTGACGGTGAAGCGTTCCTGGCCTACGACGGTCACGGTCGAGGTGACTGAGCACAATGCCGTGGGCTATGTGATGGACGGCGACACGCCGCATGTCGTGGACGAGAACGGGCAGGTGTTCCTAACGGGTGTGAAGCCCGAGGGTGCTTTGGAGTTTAAGAAAACCAAGCCGGACGATGCCCGCGCGATCGATTCAGCGTCCAAGGTTCTCCAGACTTTGTCCCCAGAACTGCGGGGCAAGTTGGAGGGGATCGAGGCTGGTTCAGCAGATAGCATCCGCCTGTTTTTCCCTAATCAGGTGGTGTATTGGGGTTCGTCCGACAGGGCAGATGAGAAGGCTGAAGCGACCCGTATCGTGCTGGGACGCAAGGGAAATTGGAACGTCTCCAACCCCGCGATGCCCACCGTGAAGTAGGGCTGAAACCCCAGCTTAAGCCTTAAGTTGAACTTTAAGGATACGACACGCCACCAAAAATGTGCGCCGCTAAATGCTTGACGGCTAGGAAGATGGACGCAACAGCAAACCGGCAAACCGCAAAGCACGAAAAATTCATTAGGAAGGCGGACAAGCACACATGACGAATCCTGGAAACCACCTCGCCGAGATCAAGGTGGTCGGCGTCGGCGGAGGCGGAGTAAACGCCGTCAACCGCATGATCGACGAGCAGCTGCAGGGCGTGGAGTTCATTGCGATCAACACCGACGCACAGGCACTGATGCTCACCGATGCGGACATCAAGCTGGATATCGGTCGTGAGGAGACCCGTGGCCTGGGCGCAGGTGCCAACCCGGAGGTGGGCCGCAAGTCTGCCGAGGATCACAAGGATCAGATCGAGGAGATCCTCGCCGGTGCCGACATGGTCTTCGTCACCGCAGGTGAGGGTGGCGGCACGGGTACGGGCGCTGCGCCGGTCGTAGCCAATATTGCTAAGAAGCAGAATGCCCTGACTGTCGGCGTGGTTACCCGCCCCTTCGGCTTTGAAGGCCGTCGTCGCAGCAAGCAGGCAATGGAAGGCATCGAGGCTCTGCGCGAGGTATGTGACACCCTCATCGTCATCCCCAACGACTCCCTGCTAAAGATGTCCGAAGAGCAGCTGTCCATGATGGAGGCCTTCCGCAAGGCCGACGAGGTGCTGCTGAGCGGTGTTGAGGGCATCACCAAGCTGATCACCACCCCGGGTGTGATCAACGTGGACTTCGCCGACGTGCGTTCCGTTATGACCGACGCAGGCTCCGCACTGATGGGCATCGGTACCGCCCGCGGCGAACAGCGCGCCGTGAAGGCTACCCAGGCCGCCATCAACTCTCCGCTGCTGGAAAGCACCATGGAAGGTGCCAAGGGCGTGCTGCTGTCCTTCGCCGGTGGTTCGGATCTGGGGCTCCTGGAGGTCTCCCAGGCCGCGGATCTGGTGGAAGAGAAGGCCGACGAGGACGTCAACCTGATCTTCGGTACCATCATCGACGATCAGCTGGGCGACGAGGTGCGTGTGACCGTCATTGCTACCGGCTTCGACGATTCTCCGTCTGCACCTTCTGCCAACCAGCGTGCCGGTGCACACCGTGCGCCCGAGAATGCTGACGCGGGCGCTGCCCAGCCGACGAATCTGTTCGGCGGTCAGGAAGCACCACAGGCAGGCCAGAACTCCCAGTATGCAGTGCAGGGACAGCAGATCCCGGCACAGCAGGAACAGCAGGTTGATCCGGCTCAGCAGGCAGGCGCGCAGTCTAGCTTCGCGCAGCGTCGTGGCACCATGCCGCAGCCGACGCAGCAGGCACAGCCGAACCAGGGCGGCGGCCTGTTCACTACTGCTTCCCAGCAGCCTCAGAATCCGACCAACGCTAATGTTGACCTGTCGGAGGAAGAGGACGACCTGGACCTGCCGGACTTCAACTAGAAGTTCGCACCCAGGAACCAGCGTGAGGAGCAGGAGCTTCCCATGAGCCCTAAGAAACACGACCAGCAGCAACCCCAGCCTAAGGTGCGGAAGGTCTTTACAGATCGCAATGGTGGCGTGTCCACCGGCGCCTATGGGTCCTTTAACCTCGGCGATCACGTAGGTGACGCCCCTGCGGCTGTCGCCCAGAATCGTCAGCGTCTCGCCGATGTCTTAGGGCTCGCTGTGGAACGACTGGTGTTCATGGAGCAAATCCATTCGCCGAACGTTACGGAGGTCACCGCCGACCACCTAACGCCCGGCACCTCCCCGATTATCGAAGCAACCGACGCTTTGATTACCACCCTGCGCGGGACTGCCCTGATCGTCCTTACAGCGGACTGCGTTCCGGTTTTGCTATCCGATGAGGACGCAGGCGTGGTCGCGGCGGTTCACGCTGGTCGCATGGGAGCTCGCAATGGGATCTTGAAGCGCGTGATCGCTCGCATGGAGGATCTCGGTGCTGTTCCCAGCAATATTCATGCGCTGCTCGGCGCTGCTGCAAGCGGCGAGAACTACGAGGTACCGAAGGCTATGGCAGCCGATGTGGAATCTAAACTTCCCGGTTCCGCCACAACTACCGCCAAAGGCACCAGCGGGCTGGACATTCGTGCTGGTCTAACCCGCCAACTGCTTTCCCTTGGGGTGCGTAGTATCGACGCCGACCCGCGCTGCACTATCGCTTCGGAAAACGCCGATCGTTTCTTCTCCTACCGCCGAGAGGGGACGACAGGCCGCCAAGCGGGCGTAGTCTGGATGCCATGACAGAGCAGCTGAGCGAAACTCACGAGCCGAGCGACCTGCCAGGTGGGGATGCAGAGCTCGGACCGCGCGCCCGAGAGCTCGCCGAAAACCTGGCGCAGGTGCGTCGCCGCATCGCGGTCGCTGGGGGAGCGGATTTGCTGCCCATCACCAAGTTCCACCCTGCGGAGGATGTCCGACTGCTGGTACGTTTGGGCGTCACTGCTGTCGGCGAGAACCGCGAACAGGAAGCGCGCGATAAACACGCGCAATTGGCGGAGACAGGACTTCAGTTCCACATGGTGGGGCAGGTTCAGACCAAAAAGGCGAACTCCGTGGCACGATGGGCCGCAGCGGTGCATACCGTCGATTCCTTGAAGCTGCTGCAGGCGCTCGACCGTGGCGCCGCGTTAGCCTTAGAACGAGGCGACCGCGAGTCTGCTCTGCCGGTTCTGTTGCAGTACAGTGCCGACGGAGATCCGCAGCGTGGCGGGGCAGTGGAAGCGGATATCGACGAGCTCGCCGACGCCGTCTCCGCGGCGGAGAATCTGGAGCTGCGCGGACTAATGACTGTGCCCCCGCTGGAGGCAGATCCGGCGACCGTGTTCGCCCGTGGACGGCAGCTCGTTGAGCGGATTTCCGACCGGGTGGTGGGTGCCCCAGTGTACTCCGCGGGGATGAGCGGTGACCTGGAGATCGCCATCGCGGAAGGCACCACGCTGGTGCGTGTCGGTACGGATATTATGGGCGCGCGACCAGTACTTTAAACCAAGAAGTTAATAATTAAACACCCTCGAAAAACTAGCAACGGAAGGTTCCTCAAGAGCAATGGCAGACAACTTTATGGACAAGACCAAGCGCTTCTTCGGTTTTGATCCCGTGGAATCCTACGATGCCGATTACTACAGCGACGGCTACGGTTCCCGTGATCGTTCCGACCGTGCAGACCGTGCCGATCGCGATGCACACGAGCCTTCCTACCGCTCCCGTTCGGACCGCGATCACCGTGATCACTTGGATCGTGCGGAGCGTGGTGAGCGCGGTGATCGTTATAGCCGTTCCGAGTTCTCGGATCGCGAGGATCGTTACTCTTCTCGTGGCTCAAGCTTCGCTGATTCTGACGCCACCTTTGACTCCGGCTACTCCTCCTCTTACTCCGGCGCAGCCGCCGAGGAGAAGGATCCTTCGGCATTCGTGTCTTTCACCTTGAGCTCTTACACCCAGGCGGGCGAACTAGTGGAGAACCTGAAGGCACGTGAAGTTGTTGTCTTTTCCCTGAGCGGTATGGAAAAGGGCGAAGCTAAGCGTGTTCTGGATTTCGCTGCAGGCCTGAGCCGTGGCCTGGATGCTCAGCTGAAGAAGCTAAAGGGTGTGCGTAACTTCATCTTGCTGCCGAAGGGCGTGACCCTGGCCCAGGATCAGCTGGACGCCATCGCGGAGACCATCTAAGTTTTTAAGATCCTTTGGACAATCGTCGTTAGCCAGTAATAGCCCGCGTCGGAATGCATCGGCCGGGCTTTCATTGGTAGAAAGAGCTGTTGTAAGTGAACGAAATCCTGCTTGTGCTGCTGTGGCTGATTCGCCTGTATGTGCTGATCCTGATTCTGCGCATCATCATTGAGATGATTCAATCGTTCTCGCGTAATTGGCGACCACAGCGTTGGTTCACCATCGTGGCGGAACCCTTGTTTGTTCTTACCGACCCTCCGGTCAAGGCGTTGCGCAAGCTGATTCCTCCGATCCAACTTGGGGGAGTGGGATTGGATGTCTCCGTATTAGTTCTCTTCTTCGGACTTCAGCTGTTGAGCATGTTGCTGGGAGCGTTTATTCGCTAAGCCCTCAGTAAGCCCTCAGTGCGAGTATAAACCCGCCAGATCTAACCCTGAATTGGGGGTGATGAGGGGAGTGAGCTAGCGGGTACAAAGCTCGCTAAAGTTCACTATTGAAGCTGCTTCCAGCAGTTTCTTTGGATCCTAAAATTAAGGGGGTGGCTAGTGGGGGAGGGATGGCGACAAATAATCACAAGACTGTTGTGAATAATCGTTCAAGACACTAATATTAGGGACATCTTCGCGGTACGTGAGTGAGGCTGCGGAGATGTCGTGTGTAGTGACGGAAACCGCTACTGGTTGGGAATGTGGGTCCTAGCCGGTGGCGGTTTTCCTTTTTCCGTCATCTGTTAGAACGCTGTCCACTGGCGAGTGTTACGTATTCTCCAAAAAAGGGCAGAAGATCTTCTATGGGGGTGCCTGTGGGGGTGGAGTGTAGCCTGTGATACAGATGTGGTGTTCGTAAATTAAAGTTATTCTAGGGCTAGGGGTCAATCTCTATCTGAAGTTGAGACTGTCCCGGTGGAAACTGGTATGCTTTGTAGCTGTTTCATAAACCATCAATAGTTCATTACTGTTGCGAACGCCTTCTAGCACTTTGAGGCAATCCGAAAGGGAAAGGTACAACCTATGCCACTCACTCCGGCTGATGTGCACAACGTAGCTTTTAGCAAGCCGCCGATCGGCAAGCGTGGTTACAACGAGGACGAGGTCGACCAGTTCCTGGATCTCGTGGAGGACACTCTTGCGGAACTGCAGGATGAGAACTCCGACCTCAAGCTGAAGGTCGAGCAGCTGGAGTCTGGCTCTGCCAAGGGTGCCGGTGCCGCAGGTGCCGCGAGCGCCGCCGGAGCCGCAGGTGTCTCTAAGGTTGACGAGGCAGCACTGCGTCGCCAGATCGAGACCGAGCTGCGTGGCAAGTTCGAGTCCGAGTACTCCACCAAGCTGGAGCAGGCTCGTAAGGACGCCCGCGCAGAAGCTGCTGAAGCACAGGCTAAGCTGAGCAGCTCTCAGCCTCAGGGCGCGGATGCAGCACAGCCGAACGCTGCTGAGATCGAGAAGAAGATCAAGGCTGACTACGAAGCAAAGCTTAAGGCTGCCGAGGAGCGCGCTGCGCAGGCTGAGAAGCGCGCAGAAGAGGCAAAGAAACAGGCTCCGGCTCAGGCCGCCGCTGCAGTACCGGCTGGTGCAGCCTCCGGCGATGGCAAGTCCGGCGTCGCAACTGCCGAAACCCACATGCAGGCAGCTCGCGTTCTGTCCCTGGCACAGGAGATGGCAGACCGCCTGACCGGCGATGCTAAGGCCGAGTCTTCTAGCATGCTGGAAGAGGCTCGCGCTACTGCGAAGAAGACCATCGACGATGCGGACTTTAGCTCCAAGAACACCCTGGCAGATGCCCAGAAGCGCTCCGAGGCTCAGCTGTCCGACGCGAAGACCCGTTCCGAGAAGATGCTGGCCGACGCGGAGGAGAAGTCGAGCGCACAGCTGGCCGACGCCAAGCAGAAGTCCGAGGTTATGATCTCCGACGCCACCGCTCAGTCCCAGGCGCAGATCCGCTCCGCACAGGAGAAGGCAAATGCCCTGCAGGAAGACGCAGAGCGCAAGCACACCGAGATCATGAACACGGTAAAGAAGCAGCAGGCTACCCTCGAGGCACGCATCGAGGAACTGCGTACCTACGAGCGCGAGTACCGTACCCGCCTGAAGACCTTCCTGGAGTCCCAGCTGGAAGAGCTCAACAGCCGCGGCACCGCTGCACCTGCCGGCTCCATCGAGGTAGAGGGTCAGAACAACTAGTAGCAACTAGTTTTCGTTGACCCCACTAGCCCTTTAAGTCCCAACGCAACCGCCAGGAGGATTTGGAACATGCTTTTCGCAGCCATCCTCCTGGCGGTTGTCGGGTTTATAGCGCTGGTGGTCAGCCTCGCGGTCGGGTCCACCACCTGGGCCTGGATTTGCGTGGCTGTAGCTGCGCTTGGCGTGGCTCTGTTCATTTACGACCTGATTCGCCACCACAAGCGCTAAAACAAGCAAGCTGAGACTTGAATCAAAGATCCCTACTTGCGCCGTGTAGGCTGGGATCCGTAACTGAATAGAAAGAAAACCACACGCAATGATCCGACCATCATCGGGGAGCGTTCCTGGAAGAACGGTGTTTTCACCTCACTTCGCTTAGGCGAGGAGGTAGGGATACTCATTAGAACCAGGCGGAGTCGCGGCACGTCACAGCTGTAAGAGAAGAAGTGGGCGGATTACGCCAATCAGGGTGGTACCGCGTTTTAGGCCTTTGTTGGCTCGAAGCGTCCCTGTTTCTATGACATGCTCGTCGGCAGCACCGCTGTGGGCGTCATTAAGAAAAACAGAACAGAAATAGGAACCACCATGAGCGAAGCAACCCCAGCTGGCGGCGCCTACCCGCGCGTCGATATGTCTAACGGCGGCTCGACTGCCTTTCCTGCTCTCGAGGAGAACGTTCTCGAGTACTGGGCTAAGGACGGCACGTTTAATGAATCCGTTTCCGCCCGCGAAGGCAATGAAGAATACGTTTTCTACGATGGCCCGCCCTTTGCCAATGGTCTACCGCACTACGGGCACCTGCTGACCGGCTACGTCAAGGACATCGTGCCGCGCTACCAGACCATGCAGGGCAAGAAGGTCGCTCGCGTTTTCGGCTGGGATTGCCACGGCCTGCCCGCCGAATTGGAGGCGGAAAAGCAGCTAGGCATCAAGGATCGCGCTGGCATCGAAGAGATGGGCATGCGCTCCTTCAACGAGTACTGTGCATCGTCCGTATTGCGTTACACGGATGAGTGGAAGGAATACGTCACTCGCCAGGCTCGCTGGGTGGACTTCGACAACGGCTACAAAACGATGGATCCGGGCTTTATGGAATCCGTCATGTGGGCCTTTAAGAACCTCTACGACAAAGGCTTGATCTACCAGGGCTTCCGCGTGCTGCCGTACTCCTGGGCTGAGCACACTCCGCTGTCCAATCAGGAAACCCGCCTGGATGATTCCTACAAGATGCGTCAGGATCCGACTCTGACCGTCACCATGCCGCTGACCGGTGCGAATGCCGGAACTGCTGCTGAAGCTACGCTGGCTGAGCACCCAGAGCTCTCCGACGCATCCGCCATCGCATGGACCACCACCCCGTGGACCCTTCCGTCGAACTCCGCGCTCGCTGTGAACCCTCAGGTTACCTATGCTCTGGTCAAGGTAGGAGAGAAGGGAACCGAGGGCTTCGCCGGCCAGAAACTGGTCCTGGCGGAGGCTCTGCTGGGTGCCTACGGCAAGGAGCTAGGCGAGGACCACGAGGTTCTGGCGACCTTCCCCGGCGAAAAGCTGGTTGGGTTTACCTACAGCCCAGTGTTCGACTACTTTAAGGATCTGCACAATGGCTTCCAGATCCTGAGCGCAGACTATGTCACCACTGAGGACGGAACCGGCGTGGTTCACCAGGCTCCTGCGTTCGGTGAAGACGATATGAACACCTGCCAGAAGGCAGATATCGAGCTGGTCATCCCGGTGGACATGGACGGCAAGTTCACCGCCCAAGTCCCTGACTATGAAGGCCAGCTGGTCTTTGACGCCAACAAGGACATCATTAAGGATCTGAAGGCCGCCGGCCGAGTGCTCCGCCACCAGACGATCGAGCACTCCTACCCGCACTCGTGGCGCTCCGGCGAGCCGCTGATCTACATGGCACTTCCATCCTGGTTCGTTGAGGTCACGAAGTTCCGCGACCGCATGGTGGAACTGAACCACGAGCAGATCGAGTGGATGCCCTCCCACATTCGCGACGGCCAGTTCGGCAAGTGGCTGGAGGGCGCACGCGATTGGAACATCTCCCGCAACCGTTACTGGGGTGCACCGATTCCGGTGTGGGTCTCCGACTCCGAGGAGTACCCGCGCATGGACGTTTACGGCTCTTTGGAGGAATTGGAGCGTGACTTCGGCCGTAAGCCAGCCTCCCTGCACCGCCCGGATATTGACGAGCTAACCCGCCCGAACCCGGATGATCCGACGGGCAAGTCCACCATGCGCCGTGTACCGGAGGTACTGGACTGCTGGTTCGAGTCCGGTTCGATGCCCTTCGCACAGAAGCACTACCCGTTCGAGAACAAGGAGTGGTTCGATAGCCATTCCCCGGCGGACTTTATCGTGGAGTATTCCGGACAGACCCGCGGCTGGTTCTACACCATGCACGTGCTGTCTACGGCACTGTTCGACCGGCCGGCGTTCAAGAAGGTCGTCGCACACGGCATCGTGCTGGGCGACGACGGGCTGAAGATGAGTAAGTCCAAGGGCAACTACCCGAACGTCAACGAGGTCTTTGATCGTGACGGTTCGGACGCTATGCGCTGGTTCCTGATGAGCTCGCCGATCCTGCGCGGCGGTAACCTGATCGTCACCGAGCAGGGCATCCGCGAGGGCGTGCGTCAGGCGATGCTGCCGATGTGGAACGCCTACTCCTTCCTGCGCCTCTATGCTTCCCAGCCGGCGCAGTACGATACCTCGTCCACCAACGTGTTGGATCGCTACATTCTGGCGAAGCTGCGTGACACGGTGCAGGGCGTGACCGACGCACTGAACAACACGGACATTGCCACCGCTTGCGACGAGATCCGCTGGTTCTGTGACGCATTGACTAACTGGTATGTTCGCCGCTCCCGCGACCGCTTCTGGGCGGGCGACACCGTCCACCCCGAGGCCTTCAACACCCTCTACACCGTCCTGGAGACGCTGTGCCGCACTGCTGCACCGCTGCTGCCGATGACTACCGAAGTTATTTGGCGCGGCCTGACTGGCGAGCGTTCCGTACACCTTGCGGATTTCCCACAGGCCGATGCGTTGCCAGCTGATGCCGAGCTGGTAGCTGCAATGGATGCTGTTCGCGCCGTTAGCTCCGCTACGAGCTCCCTGCGTAAGGCACACAAGCTGCGTAACCGCCTGCCATTGCCCAAGCTGACCGTAGCGCTGCCCAATGCCAACGCGTTGGAGGACTTCACGCAGATCATCGCCGACGAGGTGAACGTCAAGCAGGTGGAGCTCACCGAGGACGTAGCGAAGGTCGGCAGCTTCGATGTTGTCGTGAACGCCCGTGTGGCTGGCCCACGCCTGGGCAAGGATGTCCAGCGTGTGATCAAGGCAGTGAAGTCCGGCAACTACACCGTCGACGATGCTGGTGTTGTCACTGCGTATGGCATTGAGCTGCAGGATGGGGAGTTCACCCGCAAGCTCGTCGCCGCTGACCCGGAGCACACTGCTGAGGTTTCCGGCCACGACGGCTTGGTGGTTCTGGACACTCAGACCACCCCGGAGCTGGAAGCCGAAGGCTGGGCCGCTGACCGCGTGCGCGGCGTGCAGGAAGCCCGCAAGGCTGCCGATCTGCAGGTAAGCGACCGGATCCACCTGACCCTTTCCGTGCCTGCGGACAAGGAAGAGTGGGCCCACACCCACACGGACACCATCGGCAAGGAGGTGCTGGCCACGGACGTGAAGATCGTCGTCGGTGAGCAGCTTAACCACGACGTCGCCGACGGTTGCTCGGCTGACATCACGGTGGCGTCATAAAGAAATAGGCCCACAGGGTACGCACATGCGCTGGGTAGCTCACATCGACATGGACGCGTTCTTCGCCTCCGTCGAGCAGCTCACCCGGCCCACTCTGCGCGGTCGTCCGGTACTCGTCGGCGGGCTGGGCGGGCGCGGGGTCGTGGCAGGCGCATCCTATGAAGCGCGAGCCTACGGCGCCCGCTCTGCAATGCCGATGGGCCAGGCCGTGCGCCTATGCAACCATCGCGCGGTGGTGGTGCTTCCGCGAAAGGAGGTATATACCACCGCCTCGCGACGCATTTTCCAAGTTATCCGTGCCCACGCCGGGGTAGTGGAGCAGCTCTCCGTGGATGAGGGCTTTGCCGAACCCCAGGGGCTTGGCAGTGTAGCCGAGGCCCGCGCGTGGGCGGAAAAACTACAGGCCAGGGTGGAGGAAGAAACCGGCCTGCCTGCGTCCGTCGGCATGGCGGCCACGAAGCTGGATGCAAAAATGGCCAGTGACCTAGCGAAACCCCATGGAGTATTTGTGGTGCCGCCAGAGCAACGCATGGAGATCTTCGCGAACCGACCTGTAGGCGACATATGGGGCATCGGCAAAGTTGCGCAGGGGAAGCTGCACACCATGGGGATCGAAACGATCGGCCAATTTGTAGTCGCCGACGTAGAGGATATTCGGGGTGCCTTAGGATCCGTCGGGGCAGAGGTGCAACGCATGGCCGCCGGGGATGATCCGCGGCCCGTGGCACCCCGCGCACCCGCCAAGCAGGTCAGCGCTGAAAGAACATTGCAGACCGATGCGCGAACTACTGCCGAAGCCATGCGCGTCCTCCACGAGACCGCGCAAGCTATGCACCGCCGTTTGCTTAAAGACGGCCGTGCTGCCCGCACCGTGACGGTCAAGACCCGCACCACGGACTTCCAACTGCACACGAAGTCCGCCGGTTTGCCAGCGCCGACAGAGGATTTCGATAAAATCTTTGCCCTCGCCCAGCGTCTCATGCCGCGTCCGGAGGAAGCCGGTGCCTTTCGTCTCGTCGGAGTGAGCGTATCCGGGCTTGTCGCCGATCGTCAGGAGCTACTCTTCCCCGAACTCGACGGTCCACCCCTACCTATTGTCGCTGATCAGCCTACTGATTCTGGTGTTGCTGCTTTTACTGATGACGCCATCACGGTTCATCCGGCCTGGCATGCCACCCAGGATGTATCGCACGTGGAGTACGGCCACGGATGGGTGCAGGGAGCCGGCAACGGGGTGGTTAGCGTGCGCTTCGAAACCGCTGCGACCGGGCCGGGGAAGACCCGCACCTTCCGCATCGACGATCCAGACCTTAGCCCTGCTGATCCGCTGGATAGTCTGGGGTGGGATCTCAGCGGCCTGATGGAGGAGTAGCAGCAAGCTCGTATAGGAGCTCGATACGTGCCTGGCTGGGTCGCAATGCGCCTCCACTTCGGAGGCCATGTCGCGCCAGCTGCGCTCCGCCGCCGGTGCCGCCATAAACGAAGGAAACCCCTCCCGTGGGCACGCGACTGCATACCACCACAGGTAGGTCGGCGCGGTCCAGCTCCTGTCGACTGGCGCGCCAGGTCGTCAGCTCTTCGGCCACGGCGGTGGGGATATTGCCCGATCCCATTGCAGCCAATACCAGACCATCTACAGGGCTCTCTTTCGTGTCCCTTTCGCGCAAGGCACGGAGGAGCTGGCCGTCATCACCTGCGAAGGTAGTGATGATGGGCACGAATAGTCCGGCGATCCGCGGAGGATTCGGTGCGTCGGAGGACTTAAAAGGACGTGATGCTGAATCCTGCGCCACGTTGGAATCCGCCAGGGCATTGCGGAAGGCGGTATCCGCAGTGGTGTGGGCCTTATAGGCCCCACGAGCGGCTACGATGGAGTCTCCAAAGACTATATGAACACCCGGATCGAGTTCCCCAGTGGCCAGTGCAGCTAACGCGCGGGAAAGGTTGGCCGGGCCGTCCGGTGTGGCGTCATCACCTGGGCGCTGAGCGCCCGTAAACACGACGGGGCACGGCAGTTGTAGTGCGCATGCAGCGGCGACGGCGGATTCCTCCATTGTGTCCGTGCCGTGCAGCACCACAATGCCGATTGGGGCAGGGGAGCAGAAGCTTGCGATGTGGCCGATGAGCTCATCGATTTGGGGGAGGGTGATCGAGCTGGAATCGATGCTCATGATGTCGTGTGCGACGGGCTCGACCCCCTGGGGAATATGAGCTTGACCAACGATATCCGAGCAGGCCAGCGACGGTACAAGATCGCCGTCAGGGGAGTGGGTGCAGCTGATGGTGCCACCGGTGCCGAGGATGGGAATCTGTGGACGATTTCGCGAGGCGCTGGAAGTCATGTGCCTAATGTACGCGACGCCTAGGCGTGCCTCATCGGGGGCGTTGATCAAGGGCTGTTAAAGCGAATGGAGTTGTGCAGGAATACTTGCATGATTAACATGCAAGTATTCCTGCACGATCCAAGGAGGTTCCATGTCCCCTCGCAAGTATCACCACCCAGAGACTGATGAAATCACCCTGGCCAGGGTGCTGGCCGCCTTGAGTGACCCCACGCGTCTCGAAATGATTCGTCGTCTGGCTGACGGGCGCGAGCACGATAGTCTCGAGCTTGCGGACGACCTGCCACGGTCGACACTGACGTACCACACCCGAATGTTGCGGGAGGCAGGGGTTACATGGACCAGAGGTGAAGGTCGCGCATGTCTAATCCGAATGAGGAGCGAGGACCTCGATCGCTTATTCCCCGGTCTTCTTTCTGCTGTAGTGGCCAATGCTGTCCCTGAGGAGGGACAGGCATGATGGGGCGGCTCTGGCCGTTTGTAATGGGCAGTGTTGCGCTCGGGCTAGACGCCTATGTCGTCGCGGGACTCCTTCCCCCTATCGCCGCATCTTTGGATGCGCGCGAGGCCACTGTCGGCCTGGGAGTAGCGGCATTCACAGGGGCATATGCGATAGCAGGACCTTTACTGGCCGGACATGCGGGGAGGCGGTCACGCCAGAGCCTAATTGTGTGCTTGCTGATCTTCACCGTGGCAAACCTGACCACGGCGCTCTCACCGTCTATTGCGTTTTTCCTAGCCACCCGAGTGGTGGCTGGCGCAGCTGCGGGCGTGTATTCACCGCTGTCATCCGCAGTTGCGGCGGAGATCGCAGGGGAAGCGCATCGCGGACGTGCATTGGCGCTAGTTCTTGCAGGTTTGGCGGTCGGTACCGTATTTGGCGTCCCAACCGGTCTGGCGTTAGCACAGCACTGGGGGTGGCGAGCCGCCGTACTTTTGATCGCAGCTATTGGTGGTGCCGCACTAGCGGGAACTGCTCTGCGCGGAACTGAGCTGCCAGCGATCCCCGCTTCGGGTGCCCGCGAGCGCCTGCGATCAATTGCTCGACCCAAGAACCTACTCACGGTCACCGTTACTCTGCTGACTGGTGTCGCTTCTTTGGGGCTTTACACGTACATGACCGTGATCTTGTCAGCGGGAAGCCTCGCGTCCCACCAGACTCTTGCGATCTGGGTGTGGGGCGTTGGGGGAGCGGTGGGAGCATTAGGTATTGGCCGACTTATGGACCGACGCGATCCGCTGCGCCTGAGCGTGCTCATTCTCGTGCTCCTCACCTGTGCGCTGCTTGGCACGACGCAAGGTCAGACCGCCTGGATCATGATCGCGAGCTTGTTTGTCTGGGGAATGTGCGGATGGGCATCGCTCGCGCCCCAGCAGCATATCTTGCTGCAGACGAACCCGACCGACGGTGCCACGGCTGTGGCTGCAAATGCTTCCGCTAACTACTTGGGATCCGCACTGGGGGCTATCTTCGGGTCGCTACTCGTTGCTGTACACGCGACGCCGACCGTTCTCTGTGCTTCCGCGGCGGGCGTAGCTTTGATGGCGTTAGTTTGTCAGATTGCTCGGCAACGCATGAACGCCACAGAATAGTTGTGAAGGCGAAGGTACAGGGATACTCTTCCAGCAAAATACACAACTGAGACTCCGATTCGCCCATGGGATGGGCCAATCCGTTGGTGCGCGTATCAAAATCAGGCAGAGCGCCGCGGTGAACTCAACGACTGGCTACGCTAGCGCAAGTCACACGAATAACATCTGCAACAGCATGGCTTGTATAGTCGACAATTAGTTCCCCTTTTATTTGAGGGTTGTACCGCTGACTACACACTTTTATCAGCGTCACATAGTCCATCCATGTCCAAACATGTCTAACCATGTCTATCCATTGAAGGAGCATTTTCGTGCGTTCTACCCTGCGCAACTCTCGCGGTAAAAAAGTCTTTGCTCGCGCAACGGCCATCTCTGCCGTCTTGGCCGCCGGGCTGACCCTGTCGGCTTGCGGCAATGACGACGATTCCTCCGACAAGGCCTCCTCGGCATCCAGCTCTCAAGCTTCCAGTGGCGCTGAGTCCTCCGGTGCAGCGCAGGATGAAACCCCGACCGTTCAGGAGCTGGCGGGCGTGCTGAACCGCGCGGTTGACCCGAACGTACCGACTGACCAAAAGGTGGACACGGTCGTCAACGGCGACAAAGCACCGGAACTTTTTGACGCCCTGACGAAGTCCCGCACCGAGTCCAATGCGACCCTCGAGGTGGTAGAGCCCGTGCTGCCGAGCCTGAACCCCGGCAACGTGAACGCCACCGTAAACCTCACCGTGCCCGGCCAGGAACCGCACGTCGTGAGCGACGTTGAGTTTGTCAACGAAGACGGAAAGTGGAAGCTGGACCAGGGCTGGGCCTGCACCCTGGTGGAAAACGTCCTGCCGGATCAGGTGCCGCCGATGTGTAAAGAGGTCTAAGTTAGCTGCAACCAGCTATAGCTAGACGCTTTTACTTTTTCGCCGGCTTCCACTCTGACTTCGACGTGGTGGTTTGCACCACGCGAGCCGGAGAGTCGTCACGGCCATAGGTGATCTCGGTCGTGACGTTGATATGACCCCGAGTGGGCAGCACCTTATTTAAGTCCAATGCAATCTGACCGGTGGACTTGGTGTTTGATTTCAGAACCTTTAGATCGGTCTGCGCAAGCGTGGATACCGCCGGGCGACGCTGCACATCGACCTTCAAAGTAACCGACTGCCCTTGGCGTTCCAGCAGGGTATAGGTGATGGTCTGCGACATGGAAATGTCGCCATCCACACGGTTGGAGACCGTCCACTTTGCGCCCACGCCCACTGGCTCGGCGGGGAAGATTAGCGGGTAGTCGTTCATCTGACTCAACGCTGATTCCACGCTGGCTCGAGCCGTCTGGCTCGCACCGTCGGGAGCAGTGTAGCTGCGAGAGGTCGTGCGACCATCGACCTCCTGTGCCGCGTGCATCTTAAAGCCCTCGGCGGTGGCGATGTCCTCGTTCTTTTTGTCATTCGTGCCGCTAGGGGCGCCCACGGTAACGTCCGTTTCGCGACCCTTGCCATCCGTCGTCACCTCGGCCGACAAGGGCAGATCCATCGTTACCTCGTCGTATTCCAATTCGGCGACATCCGGCTGCTCGTCTTGGGGCACCGTGGCGCTAGTACTCGGCTCCTTTTCGGAGCGGTTCTCAGATTCCTTTTTCGCCCCCAGCGTGTGCTGTGCGAAACCTTGGGTGGCTCGGAAAGTGACCTCTTGGTTGCCCTCTTGTGAGAACCATGCAATTGGTTCCTGCGGTGTAGAACCACGGTTTTGCAGTTCTACCTTGACACCCGGCACGGCCACGTCAGCCGGTTTAGATTGCGGCTGCTCAGAGTCGGAGCATCCAACGGCCGCGAAGGCCAGGCCTATAGCGCTGCATATAGCCAGCGCGGACTTGCTAGAAATACCCACAAGTTCACAGCGTAACAGGCGGACATTAGACTGAATAAGCGTGACTTCGAAACGCGCATCTTTCGCAGCCTTGACCCTGATGTTCGGGATCATCGCCGTCGACCAGATCACCAAATGGGCGGTCGTCGAGAATCTCGAGCCACAGCGGGCATACCCCGTCCTTGGGGAGTTCTTTCGCCTCTACTTGGTGCGCAATCCTGGCGCTGCATTTTCCATGGGAACCAGCGCCACAATCGTCTTTTCATTCTTTCAACTGGCTGCCTTTATCGCTTGCATAATTTTGGCACTGCGCACCCGTTTCATGGCAGGAGCGCTACCCATTGGCCTGATCGGCGGCGGTGCGGCCGGCAACCTCATCGACCGTATCTTCCGGGAGCCTGGGGGAATGCACGGGCACGTGGTGGACTTTCTGTCTTTCGGCAGCTTTGCCATCTTTAATATTGCCGACGCCGCCATCACCGTCGGCGTGGCGTGCTATCTGATCTATGCATTTTTTATCGAACCGGCGAATCATGTGAAATCCGAGCGCGAAGCAAAAGAAGGTAATGGCGCCGCAGGTAACCAGGATCCGGAGAGCGAGGAGGTGAGCCGATGACGCGGGAGAACCGAGTAATGCCCGTGCCCGATGGGCTGGCCGGCATGCGCGTGGATTCCGGTCTATCCAAACTCCTTGGGCTGAGCCGTACCGTGGTAGCGGAGCTCGCAGCTGACGGAGATATTCTGCAGGATCAGCAACCGGTGGGGAAGTCGGACCGGTTGGTGGCCGGGGCCTGGTTGGATGTCACCTTGCCAGCCCCTCCAAGGGATTTAGCTGCAGAGCCTGCCCGCCACGTTGAAGGCATGGAAATCCTCTATTCCGATGAGGACGTCATCGTGGTCGATAAGCCGGTGGGGGTGGCAGCGCACCCCACCGTCGGTTGGGAAGGCCCAACGGTAACTTCCGGTTTGGCCGCGGCGGGTTTTCGCATTTCCACCTCTGGACCACCGGAGCGCAAAGGAATTGTTCAACGCCTGGACGTCGGTACTTCCGGGGTAATGGTTGTCGCCGCCAGCGAGCGCGCTTACACCGTGTTGAAGAATGCCTTTCGCGATCGAGAAGTGTCCAAGACCTATCACGCTCTGGTACAGGGACACCCGGATCCAACGTCCGGCACCATTGATGCGCCGATCGGCCGTCACCCATCAGCCGGGTGGCGTTTCAGCGTGCGCGAGGATGGCAAGCATGCCATTACGCACTACGACACCCTGGAGGCGCACCGTCAGGCGAGCTTGCTGGAAGTAAAGCTGCAGACTGGGCGCACTCACCAGATCCGTGTTCACTTTTCCGCTTTGCACCATCCTCTGTGCGGCGACCCGATGTATGGCAGCGATCCGAAACTGTCCGAAAGACTGGGGCTTACTCGCCAGTGGCTCCACGCCGTGGAACTGGGATTTCCCCACCCGGATGGAACGTGGAAGACTGTGCGCTCGCCTTACCCACAGGATTTGCAGCAGGCCCTCGACCGGCTCCGCGATGCCAACGGCATCGCCTCGCCCACCAGCAGGGAGGGACAGCATTCGTGAGTGACCCGCAGCGGTATCGGGGGCGCAACCCCCAACAGCTGAAGGCGAATAAAAAGCGGCAGCGTCAGTTGGATTGGGAGGACACCCGCCGACCCGCCTGGGTGGCGTGGCTGTCCGGGGTATGTCTTATTGCGATGGGATGTGGCGTCATCGCCATGAGCACCTCCGACCTGACCTCCGCACCGCCGAATATCAACGGCGATCAGCTCGGCCCCTTTGAAGGAACACCGGCGCAGTATCGGGACTTTGCGCACGGTCAGCTAGACCAGATGGCTGGCGACGAACCGCGTTGGGCGCTAGTTTCCCCCGACCCGCAGCACCCGTGGGATGTTCGGGAAGTAATCGAACTAGTGAAAGGCATCGACGCGCGGGTGAGTACTCTTTACTTCGGTGCAACTGCGCAGGCAGTTCTACCGGAACCTGCGGTGGGGCGTACCCGTGCCGATGTGATCAATCAAGCAATGTCACATATTGCCCGCGGTGCACAGACTCAGCCCGAGAAACTGCGTATCGATGGAGTGCTGGTACATGCCACGCCTGACCAGCTGCGCGAGCTGGCCACGCGTGCGTATGCCGTGGAACCCGCCGCGCCGGACGCGGCGTATGGGCGCATTGGAATCCGACCTATGGGAGTGAGATAGATGATTTGGGGCTTGGCGGCCTACCTGATGTGGGGGTTGTTCCCCGCGTTCTTCCCTCTGCTACAACCGGCAAGCCCCACGGAGATTCTGGCGCACCGCTTTGTGTGGACGCTGGTGTTCATGCTTCTGCTGCTCGCCGCTGTGCGCGGACTGAAGCAAATGCGGACTATTACGGGTCGCCAGTGGGCGATCGTGACTGCGGCAGCACTGCTTATCAGCGTGAACTGGGGGCTGTATATCTATGCAGTGAACAATGACCACGTTGCCGATGCCGCCCTCGGGTACTTCATCAACCCGCTGGTCAGCGTGTTGCTGGGGGTGATCGTTCTGCGAGAGAGGCTACGCCGCCTGCAGCTGGTGTCCGTCGGCATCGCGGCTCTCGCCGTCATCGTTCTTACCGTGGCGCTGGGTTCGCCGCCAATCATTTCTTTGGGATTGGCGTTTAGCTTCGGCTTCTATGGGCTTGTTAAAAAGCAGGTGAGGTTGACGCCCACACAGTCCCTTACCGCCGAGACCCTTGTCCTGGCGCCGGTAGGACTGATCTATTTGTGGTTCCTACAGTCCCAGGGCAGCAATACTTTCGTCCAATTCGGAGTCGGCCATGCACTGCTGCTAGTAACGGCCGGTGTAGTGACAGCCCTGCCTCTACTGTGCTTTGCTCGAGCCGCCCAGGAGCTATCGCTGACCAGCTTGGGAATGATCCAATACATCACTCCCGTGCTGCAGATGCTCTGGGCAGTGTTCGTCACCCACGAACACATCGCACCTGCCCGGTGGGTGGGTTTCATATTGATCTGGATAGCGGTGATTGTGTTCATCGTCGACCTGCTGCGCAACCGCCCGCCACGGGTACGGCGGGTAAAGAAACTCGGCGGGCAGTCGGCAGAGGCAGCGGACTAGCGCGGGAAAACTAAGCCAGTCCGAATACTCGATCCACCATGGCATTTCTGAACATGCCCTGAGGATCCACCTTGGCGCGAACCTCGCACGCGCGTGCCAGGTCTTCATGCCTTTCGAGAAGATCCTCGTGGGTAAGAGTATGCAGTTTGCCCCAGTGCGGACGCCCACCATTCACAGCCTTGAAAATCGGCTCGATATGGCGGAACAGCGCCTGGTGGCTGTCCTTGTTATAGCGGTGGATGGCGATGTAGCAGGATTCGCGGCCTTTAGCGGTGGACAGTGGCACCTCGTCGGCGGCAGTCGCCCGCACCTCGATGGGGAAGAGCACCTGCTCGCCACAGGTGTTCATGGTGTGCTGGACCTCTTTAAGCACCTCCGTGGCGTCGGAAAGCGGCACCGAGTACTCCATCTCGTTGAAACGCACCCGTCGAGAACTGACGAAAACATCGTGAGCTACGTTCGAGTACTCGCGCTGCGCGAGAGTCTTCGCGCTCAGCTTTGCAAAAGGCCTGCTGAGGGAAGGGAAGTAGTGCGCCAGGTCGTTCATCACTCGGTAGGCACCGTTGTTGAGCATCTCGTCGTCCAGTACCTCCTTCCAACGCGGAACAGGCTGGGTGGGAGCGTGGCCAGGCAGGCGGGTATTCGTCTTGACGTGGGCAACATCGGTGCCGGGGAACCAATAGAACTCCAGGTGATCCTTTTCACGAACCCGATCTGCGAAATTCTCCACGATCTGTGCATTGGGCTCGGCGCGCTCTACTGCGTGGAGGACGAAGGTATCCACCACATCCAGTTCAACCTCCGTGATGATGCCATACGCGCCCAAGGAAACGCGCGCAATATCGTAGAGTTCGCCCGCAATACCTTCGGCTCCGGGGTAGCACTCGTGAGCCTGGCCATCTGGGGTGATGATGCGGAAAGCCCGCAGCATTCCGGCGAAGCCGGTGAAGCCCAGACCCGTGCCATGGGTGCTGGTGCCGATCGCACCCGCCAGGGACTGCGGATCCACGTCGCCCTGGTTAGCCAACGCCACTCCCAGCGGGGCCAGGATGCCGGGCACATCCCGTAGGCGCGTGCCGGCGCGCAGGCGTGCCGTCATTTTCTCAGGGTCGAAGCGGATCAATCCGGCCAGGTGGTCCAGGCTCACTTGGATGCCCTCTGTGGCCGCGACGGAGGTGAAAGAGTGCCCAGCGCCAATGGGCTTCACCCTTTCGCCGGAGGCTGCGGCGCGTTGAATAAGCTCGATCAACTCCGCCTCGTCACGCGGGGCTACCTGCTTGCGCGGCTGAGCCGTGGTGACCTTGGACCAGTTGATCCACCGGGTGTTGTAGACGGGCTTACGGGTTTTAACGGTGCTCATTAGACAAAACTCTTTCCTTCGCCGCGGTAAGTGGGCCACTCCGCGATGATTTCGCCAGCCGAGACGACCAGCACGCTATCGATGTATTCAGTTGCTTCGCCAGCCTTTGCATGACGCATCCAAACGTGGTCGCCTAGGCGCAGGTTGCGGGCGGCGGGGCCAGTCAGCGGGGTTTGCACCTCGCCCGGCCCTTCGAGTGGAGCCATCTTCAGATCACGCGGCCAGTCGACGACGGGGAGGCGATCCTTTCCGGGAGGGCCAGAGGCGATACGGCCACCACCGGCCACCGTCACCGTTTCCTCCGCTGGGCGGCGCACCACCGGCACCACGAACCACTCGGCCGGGGTGGGCTGGAACTGGCGGTAGTGGTCGAACAAAGCTGGGCCGATAATGCCGGACCCCGCGCCGATCTCAGTGATCGCGGCTTCCGCACTGGTGGTTTCGATCGAGCCGGTACCGCCACCGTTGACGAACTCCAGGGCTGGCAGGCCAGCAACACGCAATTCCTCTTCGACCGCTGCCACGATGTTCGCGCGGCGACGCGCCAATTCGCGAACAGACAGTGCCTTCATTGCAGCGATGGCTGGGGAAGTGTCAGTAGTTCCGGCAATCTGTCCCTCATAGGCCATCAGCCCCACCAGTCGAAAGCCTTCCCGTTGACGCAGATGCCGTACCACGGCGCGCACCTCGTCCACCGTGTGCAAGGGGGAACGCAGAGCTCCAATGTGAACGGGGCCGGCGCGCAATGCGGCGTCAATATCAATACAGATCCGAACTACCCCGCGCTCGTTGGGTGGCATCACGGCGTCAATAAGATCCAGGTGAGCGACAGAATCAACCATGAGGGTCACGTTTTCAAGAGCGCGTGCATTGTGAATCAGGCGATGCAGCGCCTCGCGGTGAGCAGAGGGGTAGGCGACCAAAATATCGTCGCTGACCTGCTCGTCACTTAGCCACAGAGCTTCGTTGAGGTTATAGGCCAGCACACCGCGGTATCCGGGAAGGGTGAGGACTTCCGAGATCAGCGAGCGGATACGTAGAGACTTGCTGGCCACCCGAATCGGGGTGCCGCGAGAACGGTGCGCCATGTCTAGCGCATTGGCCCTAGCAGCATCCAGATCCAGCACTGCAAAGGGAGCGTCCAGGTGCGCCACTGCGAGGCGGGTATCTTTGTTCATGGAAAGTAACTGTAACGGGCAAGCGAACCCGATGTGCCGAAAAATGCGATTTTTAGGACACGCTATGATGGCGAACCATGAGCGGTTCCTCCTTCGTCCAC
Organism: Corynebacterium sp. 22-2729; assembly: GCF_053479475.1. Taxonomy (NCBI): domain Bacteria; kingdom Bacillati; phylum Actinomycetota; class Actinomycetes; order Mycobacteriales; family Corynebacteriaceae; genus Corynebacterium; species Corynebacterium sp. 22-2729. Next base: position 70,691 of record NZ_JBRBCA010000008.1, on the reverse strand, counting down.
CTGCATAACCACACCGAATATTCCATGCTCGACGGCATGGCCAAGGTTGATCTTCTGGCTCAAGAGGCGGTGCGGCAGGGGATGCCTGCGGTGGGGATGACCGACCACGGAAACATGTATGGAGCAGACGCTTTTTACCGCGCCATGACCGCCGCGGGGATAAAGCCCATCATCGGCATCGAGGCGTATATCGCACCGGAATCTCGCTTTGATCAGCAGCGCGTGCGATGGGGTAAGCCAGAGCAGAAGTCGGACGATGTTTCGGCTTCCGGCGCCTATCTGCACCAAACGATGATTGCGGAGAACGCTACGGGGTTGCGCAATCTTTTCTACCTGTCGTCGATGGCCAGCTACGAGGGGCAGCTGGGTAAGTGGCCGCGCATGGACGCCGAACTGATTTCCCAACACTCCGAGGGCATCATCGCCACCACCGGCTGCCCGTCTGGCGATGTGCAAACGCGCCTGCGCCTGGGGCAGTTCGACAAGGCCCTGGAAGCTGCGGCGATGTGGCAGGACATCTACGGTAAGGAAAACTTCTTCCTGGAGCTGATGGATCACGGGCTCGAGATCGAAAAGCGAGTACGTGACGACCTGCTGGAGATCGGCCGCAAGCTTGAGCTGCCGCCGCTGGTGACCAACGACTGCCACTATGTGCTAGAGCAGCAGGCTCCTGCCCACGAAGTGATGCTGTGTGTGCAGACCGGTTCGACCCTGGACGAGCCGACCTTGGATCAGGGCGGCAAGCGCTTTGCCTTTTCCGGCACCGGCTATTACTTGCGCACCGCCGAGGATATTCGTGCGCAGTGGGATAAAGAGGTACCCAAGGGCTGCGACAATACCCTCTGGGTTGCCGAGCGCGTGCAGGACTACTCCGAAATTTGGGAGGAACACCCGCACGACCGTATGCCTATCGCCGACGTGCCTGAGGGACACACTCCGACGACATGGTTGACCCACGAAGTGATGAAGGGCCTGGAGGAGCGTTTCCCCGGCCGCGAAGTACCCGCCGAGTACATCGACCGCGCCAAGTACGAAATTGGCGTGATCGATATGAAGGGCTACCCCTCATACTTCCTTATTGTTGCCGAGCTGATTAAGCATGCCCGGTCCGTGGGTATCCGCGTCGGTCCGGGACGTGGTTCCGCAGCCGGTGCACTGGTGGCCTACGCGCTGACGATCACGAACATCGATCCGATGGAACACGGTCTGCTGTTCGAGCGCTTCTTGAACCCCGAGCGTCCGTCCGCACCCGATATCGATATCGACTTCGACGATCGCCGACGTGGCGAGATGATTCGCTATGCCTCCGATCGCTGGGGCGAGGACAAAATTGCCCAGGTGATCACGTTCGGCACAGTGAAGACGAAACAGGCTATTAAGGATTCCGCCCGCGCCCATTATGGTCAGGCGGGTTTCCAAATGGCAGATCGGATCACCAAGGCTCTGCCGCCGGCGATTATGGCTAAGGACATTCCTCTCCACGGCATTACCGATCCGGAGCACGAGCGTTATCCCGAGGCCGCGGAAGTCCGCCAGTTGATCGAGACCGATCCGGATGTAGCGAAGATTTACAAGGATGCGCTCGGCCTAGAAGGCGTGATTCGCCAGGCTGGTGTGCACGCCTGTGCGGTGATTATGTCCAGCGTGCCACTGCTGGATTGCATTCCCATGTGGAAACGCAAGCAGGACGGCGCATTGATCACGGGCTGGCCGTACCCCGCCTGTGAGGCCATCGGGTTGCTGAAGATGGACTTCCTGGGCTTGCGTAACCTCACCGTTATTGGTGACGCCCTCGATAACATTAAGGCCAACCGCGACTTCGAGCTGGACCTGGAAAACCTCGACACGGTGGATGACCCCACCTACGAACTGCTGGCTCGAGGCGAGACACTGGGTGTGTTCCAGCTGGACTCGGCGGGTATGCAGAAGCTACTGAAGCGCATGCGACCCACCGGCTTTAATGACATCGTCGCCGCATTGGCACTGTACCGACCTGGCCCTATGGGTGTGGACGCACACTGGGAGTACGCCGACCGCAAGAATGGCCGCAAACCCATCGTGCCGATTCACCCTGAGCTGGAAGATGCGCTAAAGGAAATTCTGGAAGAAACCTATGGCCTGATCGTGTACCAGGAGCAGATCATGAAGATCTCCCAAAAGGTCGCGAACTACACCGCGGGTCAGGCCGATGGCTTCCGTAAGGCCATGGGTAAGAAGAAGCCAGAGGTGCTCGAAAAGGAATTCGTCACCTTCGAATCCGGAATGAAGGAAAACGGCTATTCCTCCGATGCGATCAAGACGCTGTGGGATACGATCCTGCCCTTCGCCGGCTATGCGTTTAACAAGTCCCACGCCGCGGGCTATGGTCTCGTTTCCTTCTGGACCGCCTACCTGAAGGCCAACTATGCGCCGGAGTACATGGCCGCACTCTTGACCTCCGTGGCCGACAAGAAAGACAAGTCAGCTATCTACCTGGCCGACTGTCGCCACCTGGGCATTCGAGTGTTGTCCCCCGATGTCAATGACTCGCGTTACACTTTCCAATCCGTCGGCGAGGATATTCGCTTCGGACTGGGTGCCGTGCGCAACGTGGGCGAAGACGTGGTGAACTCCATCATTGCCTCCCGTGAGGAAAAGGGCGCCTTCAAGGACTTCTCTGACTACCTGGACAAGATCGACCTCCCCGCAGCAAATAAGCGCGTGACCGAGTCCCTGATCAAAGCCGGTGCTTTCGATTCCCTGGGGCATCCGCGCAAGGGATTAGTACTGGTGCACGAAGATGCGGTGGACGCCGTAACCGCCACCAAGAAGGCCGCAGCCAAGGGACAATTCGACCTCTTTGCCGGACTTGGCGGCGATGACGATGCAGGTGATGTCTTCCGCGTCGAGGTGCCCGACCAGAAGTGGGAGCGAAAGCACGAACTGGCATTGGAACGCGACATGCTGGGGCTCTACGTCTCTGGCCACCCACTCGATGGCTTCGAGGAAGCCCTGGACGCCCAGATTGATACGCCCCTGACCACCGTCTTGTCCGGGGAAGTTCCGAACAACAAGGATCTCAAGATCGGCGGCATTATTTCGTCCGTGGAACGTCGCATCGACCGCAACGGCAATCCGTGGGCAATCGCCACCGTGGAAGATCAACACGGCGCGCAGGTGGAACTGTTGGTCTTCCCGAAGACCTATCAGATGGTGGCCCCGCAGATCGTCGAGGACAACATCGTCCTCGTGAAGGCGAAGATCAATTATCGAGAAGACGACATGCGGCTGTTCTGTCAGGATCTTAAGTCCGCTGAGCTCACCGTCGGCGCCGGCTCCGGAGTGCCCCTGCGCCTCAACATTCGCGTGGATCAGGCAACCCCCGACAACATGGCCAACCTGCGCCGGGTTCTAAGCCAGAACAAGGGCGATTCAGATGTCTACCTCACCCTTATCGACGGCGAACAGGAGGTGCAGTTCCTGCTGGGGCCGGAAATGCGCGTCAATAAATCCCCATCCTTGATGGGGGCACTCAAAGCGTCGACGTGGGAGGGAATTTTCTCGTAGCTCCTCGCGCCGAGTACGTTGCCGAGCATAAACCCCGCAGAGCTGTCACGATAGAGAAGACACACCTACATGCGCGTCCTCTGGCTAGGCTGCGCATCTTTCCAGGAGATGCCTTTTCATCATGCAGGTCAACAAGCAAGCGGTTCTAGAAACCATCGAGGAACTCCTCGACGACCTCGATAACCAGACATTGCACTGGTACTCAGAGATCCGAGCTACCGCACCCACCCACTTTGTCGGCGCCCGCGACCTCGTGCACTATATGACGCTGCGTGCCCACGACCGCCGAGGGGTGCAAGGCAACTTGGAAAGCCTGGGTGCTACGCGCCTGTCCACCGCGGAGCCTGCGGTGAAGGCACGTCTGCAGGCAGCGCACAACGTGGTCTCTGCCCTGGATGGTTGCTCGCCGCAGTTCGACGAGGAAGATGTAGCCGACGCCATCGTGGGGGCAGATGAACTTCTTGAGCAACACACGGAAGCTCTCTTCGGCCCGCGGGTTTTGCCGGGGGATTCCTCGCGCATCATGGTCACCCTGCCCGCCGAGGCTGCCTTTGACGAAGATCTAGTGGCTCGCCTTGTGAGATCCGGTATGGAGCTCGCGCGCATCAACTGTGCTCACGATGGGCCGGACGTGTGGAAGCGAATGATCGATAACGTCCGCACCGCCGCCAAGGCCGCAGGGCGGGAAATCCCTATCAGCATGGATCTAGCCGGACCGAAAATCCGGACTGGGCGTATCGCGCCGGGGCCTGCGGTGGTGCGTGTGCGCGTGCAGCGCGACGACGCGGGCACGGTAATCCACCCTTGCCGGTTGTGGATGATCCCAGAGGATCAGGAGCTGGAACCGGCACCCATGGCGGCCACCACTGAAGGGCGGCCGATCGTGAGCGTGCACGTTTCTCGGGAGTTCTTTGATTCCCTTGCCGAGGACGACGTGATCCATGTCGTTGACGCACGCGGCAAGCGGCGGAAACTCGGCGTCACAAAGAAAGACAGGGCATCCGGCGGCAGCGAAGGGGCGCTGGCAGAGGGACAGCAGAATATCTACCTGCAGCTTGGGGCGGAGCTGCGGACGGACACGGCGACAACCACGGTGCGTTCGGTGCCGCCAACGATTCAGAAGCTTCGCCCGTTGACCGGGGATCGATTGATCCTGACCAGCGCCGATGTGGTCTGTAACCCGCAAGACGGGCGAGTTCCCACTATCAGCTGTACCTTGCCGGAAGCGGTACAGGCCCTCGAAGTGGGCCAGCAGGTGCTCTTCGACGATGGGGCAATTGCGGCGCAGGTCGTGGAGACCCGAGAGTTGGCTGGCACAGCAGAAGCTGAGCTGGAGATCACCCGTGGCGGAGCAAAACTAGCCGAGTACAAAGGCATCAATCTGCCCGATACGGAATTGCCTTTGCCGAGCCTGACCGAGGAGGACGAGGCCGCGCTGGCCTTCGTCGCAGAGCATGCGGATATCGCGGCAGTGAGCTTCATCCGTACCCGCGAAGACGTCGCATACGTGTTGGAAAAGTTCCGCGATCTGGGGGCCGACGACCTGGGGCTGGTGCTGAAGATTGAAACGATCCCGGCGTTTGAAAACCTAGCGCCCATCTTGCTGGAGGGCATGCGACACGCGAAGTTCGGTGTGATGCTCGCGCGTGGCGACCTAGCCGTGGAATTGGGATTTTCCCGCATGGCGGAGGTTCCGGGGCAGGTGCTGGCGATGGTGGAGGCAGCGCATGTGCCGCTGATTATCGGCACTCAAGTGCTGGAATCCATGGCGAAGTCGGGCCTACCGACGCGCGCGGAGATCACCGACGTCGCTTTCGCCCTGCGCGCCGAATGCATCATGCTGAACAAGGGGCCACACATTCCGGATGCAATTGGAATCCTGCGGGAAATCGGTGCGAAGATGGACCGCTCGCAGCGCAAGAACCGCATGCTGCTGCACCGGGTGCGCAGCTGGCGTTAGCTATTCTGCGGTATAGCGGGACTCCCATGGCCCCAGCCCCAGTGCCTCCTGTGGCTCGTCGCTCAAGTTCACGGTGACCTTTACTAGAGACTCCGGTGCTTGGTAAGTCAGCTGGATCCAGCGGCCCTGTGCTTCGGCCGTATCCGCGCTGATCGGTGACACTGTCGGGTTCGTTCCCGCCAGCTTCTCTGTCACCGGCTCTTCGGCATCCGCCCACCAGCTCACGTCCAGCAACTCGGCCTCGGCTAAGCGGTGAGTACGGCGGAACTCCAAGAGCTCGGTGTAGCCCCGCAAAACTTCTGCGTGCTGGGCATCGTTGCGCTCGGCCCAGTTCAGTACGCTAGAGCGGAAGGTCTCTTCGGCGGCTGGGTTTGGCACGTCCTTTGGGTTCCAACCGGCACGGGCAAACTCGCGCATACGGCCTTCCCGAGTCGCCTGGTTCAGTTCCTCATTCTCGTGATCAACGAAGAACGCGAACGGGGTAGAGGCGCCCCACTCTTCGCCCATAAACAGCATTGGGGTGAAAGGACTCGTCAGTACGAGGGTGGCCTTGGCCAGTTGTTGAGAGACGGTGAGGTTCATGCTTGGCCTATCACCCGCGGCGCGGTTACCCGTCTGGTCATGGGTAGTCGTGTATGTCACAAAGCGCCATGTTTGTGGATCCGTCACCGGCCTGCCATGAGTGCGCCCGCGGAAAGAACTAAAGCGGCCATCGTGCCAAAACACCCGCTGGAACGTAGTAGCCAGTACCTCGAGCGTCCCGAAGTCCGAGTAGTAGGCATGATCCTCGCCGGAGACGACGGTGTGGATCGCATGGTGAATATCATCGTTCCACTGCGCCACCTTGTATCCCTCGGTGTACACGGGATCATTCTGGTCGGTTTCGGCAATGATCCAACTCGGCTCCGCAGCGTCGCGGATCTGCTCGATGATGCTCACCGCGCCCGTATCATCCAAAGCGTGCACCGCATCCAGGCGCAGGCCGTCGATGCCGAATTCCTGGGTCCACAGTCGTACGGCCTCTAGGATGTATGCGCGCACCTCGTCGGAATCTCTGCCTTGCAGATTCACCACATCACCCCAGCCGGTGGAACCGCCGGCGGTGTAGGGGCCGAATACTCCGGTGTAGTTCCCGTCCGGGCCGAAGTGGTTGTACACCACGTCCAAAACCACGGCCAGGTCGCGGTCGTGGGCGGCGTCTATAAGCCTTAACAGTCCGTCCGGCCCGCCGTAGACATCCGTGACCGCATGCCACATCACGCCGTCGTAGCCCCAGTTACGCTTGCCACCGAAAGGCTGCACGGGCATGAGCTCGATAGCGGTGACGCCCACAGCTTTGAGTTCATCGAGTTTGTCAATGGCAGCGTCGAACGTACCTGCCTCGGTGAATGTGCCGACGTGCAGTTCGTAGAGAACCTCACCCTGAAGCGGGCGCCCCAGCGGGCGGCGTGGACTATCGATCTGCCACACCTCTGATAAACCGTGGATGCCATCGGGTTGGCGCCTGGAACGCGGGTCGGGGAAGACTGGCGAACCGTCGACGGAAAAGCCATAGCGATCGCCAGCAGCGGCAGGCACATCGGCATGGAACCAGTTATCGGCTCCGCGCGTCATCGGCAATCGCTGTTCGGAATCGTGCTCGGATTCGGTACCTGATTGTGCTGGTCGGCGGACTAGATCTACGTTTTCGGCCAGGGGAGCCCACACGGAATACATGCGTCCTACCCTAGCTGCGATAATGGGAGCATGCTCGCTGATAATGCCTCCCGACCCGAACCCTCGTACGTCCGCCCCCAGGCGGGTAGGTACACCGCAGAAGTGGAGATCAAACGTTCCCGCTTTATCGCGCTTGCCGAGCGATGCACCAGCGAGGACGAAGCCCGCGAGTTTATCGGCGCAATTCGCCGCGAATATCCCGATGCGCGCCACCACTGCAGTGCCTTTGTCGTGCATGTCGACGCGGCACAGCCGATTGAACGTTCCAGCGATGACGGTGAGCCAGCCGGCACCGCAGGCCAGCCGATGCTGGAGGTACTGAAAGGGTGGAGCGCCTCCAAGCCGCTTCAGGATGTAGCCGTAGTAGTGGTGCGATACTTCGGGGGGATAAAGCTAGGCACCGGCGGGCTCGTGCGCGCCTACCAAGATGCCACCCGCGAGGCCTTGCAGCAGGTGCCGTTGACGCTGCGCCGTCAGCTGGACCTATACACCTGCGAGGTGCCACATGCGGATGCCGGGCGAGTGGAGGCCGAGGTGCGCGCCGCCGGATATACCGTGGTGGGCGTGGAATACAAGGCTGCGGCGGAACTGGCTATTGCCTGCGAGCCCGGCGCGCCACTGCCGGACTTCCTCGCCAGCATCACCAGCGGGGCGGTAGATCCCCACCTGGAAGGTCAGCGCTGGATTGAAGACGCGCTATAGGAACCGCGCGAATGCACCAACTCCTAATAACTACACGGCGCTTAACTACACTGTAGAAGCATGAGTAACTACGGCAACCTGCCCGCCCGCCGCCCGGGCACCGACCCGATCGCCCAGCGCAAGGCTGAGGTTCGCAAGCACTCCCGGAACATCCAAATCGCCGGTGGCGTGGGTGCGGTAAGCCTCGTCGGTGGCTTGACGATCCTGCCCACCACCTTCTTCGCAGTTATCGTGCCAATTCTGGCTGTGGCTTTCATCGTCTACAGTGGCTTCAAGATCAAAGGCATCGTCGAGCACAAAGATCAGTGGTGACGCACTCCGTTGGCCAACAATCCTTCTAGCAAGGTTCGCATCGACGCATGGGTGTGGGCCGTCCGCCTCTGTAAGACTCGCGCCCAAGCAGCGGAGGCCTGCCGCGCGGGACACGTGAAGATCAACGATGTATCGGTAAAGCCCGCCCAGCCCGTGGTGGTGGGGGATACAGTGCGCGTGTGGATACATCACCGCGAGCACATTGTGGAAGTCACCCAGCTGCTGTCTAAGCGCGTGGGTGCGGAGCTCGCACGCAAAGCCTATATCGACCATTCTCCACCGCCACCCGTAATCCCCGCGATGCCGCGCCGGGATCGGGGAGCAGGCCGTCCGACGAAGCGGGAGCGGCGCCAATTGGAACGCTTCAAACGCGGCGAGCTCTAGGTAGCTCTTGCCAGCTCTAGCCAGTCTTTTGCCCCAGCTGCTGCCACCTATTGCCCAGCCTTCCGGGGCGCGATTGCGCATTGTCGCCGATGTGCACCGTCTTGCGGATGTGCTCGCGCCCGTAGGCGAAAAGCAGCATATCGTCGATCAGTCGGACTTGGCCGGGGTAATAGGGATAGTTCATGGCCTTGCGCAGCGCCTTAAGCCGCTTCGGTGCCAACAACTCGCGCAGCTGGGGAATCGTCGTAATGTCGTGGGCCGCCAGCATCTCGATCGCATAGTCGTAGTAATCCACACGAGAGGTGGGGTATTTCTCGCCGACGATGCGAGTGAGCACTCGTGGCAATGAAGCAGCGTCCAGCGCTCCGTCCACATCTGCGTCGGAGCGAGCCGTATCCAGCACAGCGGCAATCTTGTCGAACTGCTCATCCGCCAGCTCGATCAGCCCTGCAGCCAGGGTAAAAGCACGCTGAATCTCCGGTGCGCTCGTTTCCGGATGCTCCTGGTTTTTGTAGCGCACGTCATGCTCGAACTCCGCCCATGCGTGCTGCAGAACGGTACGTAGTTGGATCTCTATGTACTTTGGTGACGCCCCATCCTCCGCTGCCCAAGGTTCATTCTTAGCGGAGACGATGAGGTGCTGGCTGGCGTAACCAAAGCGTCCTTCGCGCGCAGTCTCGGCGGCCTTGTCGATAACTCGCACCACCTCGAAAAGGTCGGAGAGTGCTTCTTTAAGCTGCGGTATCTCCGAGGAATGGAAGGTAATCACGCGCACGCCGATGACGTCGTGGGCGTCGACAAATGAGTTGTACTCGGGGTAGGCCTCGTTGGACAGTTTGCGAGCGAAGCTCATTCGATCCTTGATTCGCACGCTGACCCGATCAAACGTCAGGCCGGCGTCATCAAGAACATCAATAATGCGCGCCTCCAGGGCGCCGGCGACGTTGGGGTGGGACTGGATCCAGGCGTCGTAATCCGCCAAAGCGGGGTGCGCGGACTTTTTCGGCATTAGGCTCCCATGCGCGTGAGGATCGCCTGACCGCGCTCGCTAAACAGGCTGTTGAGCGGCACTTCGCCTTCCCACATGCTGCCGGAGAGACGATCCTCCCACACGCCCTCGGGCAGGGCCACAGTCGTGTCACCCCAGCCATCGCGCAGCACGTCCAGCGGGCGGCGGGTGACCAGCGTGATCACGTCCTCGCCCCGCATAGTTCCCAACAGGTGGCGCTCCATGGTGCCGGTAGCCATGACGGGCAGGTAGCTGGCTGCATCGAGCTCGAATTGGTTGCGGATCTGCAAAGCGGTCGCGATGACGTAGAGGCGCTCGTCGTCGGCGTTGCGGATATCTCCGCGGGAAATGCGATCCAGGGCTTCCAGCCGCTCGGCAAAGTCCACCTTGCGGCGGTTATCCGGATCCACGAGGGAATCCGTAAAGAACTCTGTGCCCTGGTAGATATCCGGAATTCCGGGGCCCATGATCTGCAGCAACTTCTTGGAAATGGAGACCGTGTTGGCCGCCGGGGCGATGTGGTTGACGTAGGAGGTGATGTCCTCGCCGAAGTTGTCGATAGTGGAATCTATCCATGCGCGAATAGAGTTCTCGAAATCCTCATTGACCTCGAACCACGTGGTGTGCACTCCGGCTTCGCGCATGGCCTTTTCGGCGTAGGCATGCAGGCGCTCCCGCAGTTCGTCGGAAACAGCACCGTCGACGGGCCACACGCCAATCATGTTCTGTAGCAGGAAGTGGCAGGTAGCGCCGTCGACGTATTCGATGCTGTCGCAGAGCTCAGCGAAACGCTCGGCGGATTCCGTGATGCAGCCAATACGGCTGCGCACGTCCTCGCCACGCTTTGTGTCATGCGTTGTCAACGCAGTCATGGCCTTGGGCCACAGGCGAGCACGCTCTGCCTGCAGCAGGTGGAACTCGGCGGGAGAGACCCCGAAGCGGCCTGGAGCACCGCCGACTTCCTGCAAGCTCACTAGGCGCGAGCCACGGTAGAAAGCGGTATCTTCCACGCCCTTGGCCATCACAGCACCACAAACCTGGGCGAAGCGGATATTCGCCTCGCCACGGGAAATCAAAGCAGTGGCGATCAAATCCAGCGCATCGGCGCGCTCCGGGTAGCGAATAATCATCTGGGCGATAACGGTGCTGGTTACGCGGGACAGCGACTCATAGTCCGCACGGTATACCGGCATGGCGGCAATAAGGTCGATGAGGGTTTCACGCAGTTCCTCATCCGATACAGCCTCGCCAGAGGTAGACCAGTTGTCGTTGCGTACCGCGCGAGCCAGGCGACGCACCTCGGCGGCGAGCTCCTGGCCAGCTACCTCGCTCTTGAGCTCGTACTCGGCTTGTTCGAAGGCTGCGGCATCCCACATGGATCCCGTCATGTCCAGTGCGAGCTCAGCCATGGTGTCGACGGCAGGGCGGTGGACGAACACGCCATCGAGCTCGCGCAATGCGTCGTAGCCCGTAGTGCCATCGACAGCCAGACGCGGATCGAGTGGCTCGGTGACCCCCAGGATCTTCTCCACGAGCAACCAACGCTCGTCGCCGATCAGCTTGCGCAGCTGCTTTAGGTAGTTAAATGGATCTGCCAGGCCATCCGGGTGATCTACGCGCACGCCATCGATGATGTCAGCCGCGATCAGCTGGTTCAGAATGCGGTGGGAGTGTTCAAACACCACTGGGTCTTCCTGCCGCAGGCCGGCCAGACCGTTGATACTAAAGAATCGGCGGTAGTTAATCACTCCGTCGCGCCAGAACATCAGGCGGTAGTGCTGGCGGTCGTGTACCTCCTGCGGGGTGCCGCCCAAGGTGCCCTCGGCAATGGGGAAGCAGTTGTCGTAGTAGCACAGCATAGGCTCGGAGCCCTCGGCGTCATCGCCAGGCTCAATGCGCAGCTCCGCAACGTCATCCTCGCTGCCCAACACTGGCAGCCCCAGCCGCCCGTTTGCGCCATTGTCCTCCGACCAGTCCACGTCGAAGTAGGCGGCGTACTCGGATTCCTTGCCCTTTTTCAGCAGATCCCACCACCACGGGTTGAGCTGTGGATCGTCCACGCCCACATGGTTCGGCACGATGTCCAGCAGCAGTTTGATGCCCACCTCGTGCGCCTTGTCGGCCAGGGAACGTAGCCCCTCAATCCCGCCTAGCTCGGGGTTAATGGTCGCCGGGTCGGTCACGTCGTATCCATGCGTCGATTCCGCCGGAGCCTGCATTACAGGGGAGAGATAAAGGTGCGAAACCCCCAGGCGGGAGAAGTACGGGAGGTGCTTCTCCGCGTCGGCGAAGGTGAATGCTTGGGTGGGGTCGGATCCAGGTCCACGGAGCTGAAGGCGATAGGTCGCTGACATGACTCCTAGGCTACTTGGCTACTTAATAAGCTGCAGAAACTCCTGGAACCCAATGATCTGCAGCTCCTGCCCCTTATCCTGCAACTCCCGTGCCCGCTTCTCTTTGGACGTCATGGAGTGCCATTCGCCGACAATCAACATCGTCGTCTTCTTCGTCACGTTCTTCGCCACCACGCCGCCCCGCGAGGCAATCATGTCCCATACCTCGCCCTTGTCGTAGGGCTCCACGTCGCCGGTCACGCACACAGTCTGCCCGTAGATCGGGCCGTCGATATCCGCTTCCTCGTTCGCTTCGGGCACGACGTCCGGTGTGGCCACCTTCGCCCATGGTGCGGGCGAGCGGCGCTGTTTGTTGTCTGATGACGCCCCCTCGTCCCCGTCGCTTGAGGCCTCTGCAGAACTAACCCATTCCTCCGCGGAGATGTCCTCGTGGCCTTCTGTGCTGGCAGGGGAGCTGACCTTAGTGCCTTCCTCCAATGGGTATCCCGCCTGCAGGTTGGTGAGCTGGCTATCCAGCGCGGCGAACTCCTCGGTCTGCGAGGGGGAAAAGTTCACCCGCGGGCGCTCGGCGTCAAAAAGTAATTGGATAAACCCCGGTGAACAGCCCTCGGGAGCCTGCTTGTACCAGCCAATAAGTTCGGAGGCAGGGCGCGTGACGTCCGGGTACAGCGAGGAGCCAAGTGGCGAACGAGTCACTCGAATCTCCTGCTCAGTGAGCGTGACCTCCGCCCCGCGGGCGGGGAAGGTGGAGGAACCAGTCGGCATGTTTAGAGCTTGACCTCCGTGGTGATCGGGCGCTGCAGAATGACGGTGCTGCGGCCAGCGATCTCCAGAGTGTCCCCGCCGGAGAAGCTGCGGGTTTCCTCCGGCACGCCGGTCGGCTCGGCGGTATCGACGACGACGGTCCAGTTTTCCTCATCACTGGGCTCGACGTGCATCACCTTGTGGCGCCGCGGCAGAGTGAACGTGATCGGCTCGTGGTGGGCGTTGAAGCAGAAGATAAAGGAATCGTCCTCGACAGGGCGCCCCTGCGGATCCGGCTCGTCGATTGCCATGCCATTGAGGTGCACCATCAGGGACTTGCCGAAGTCCGCATTCCAATCGGATTCAGACATCAGATCGCCATTTGGAGTGAGCCAGGCGATATCGCGCTTGGCCACATCCTGACCCAGCGGACCGCCGGCCAGGAAACGGCGGCGACGGAAAACCGGGTGCGCCTGGCGCAGGTGAATGAGGTAGCGCGTGAATGCGTGCAGCCCCTCATCCATGTTCTCCCAATCCATCCAGGAAATCTCGTTGTCCTGGCAGTAAACGTTGTTATTTCCGCCCTGGGTGCGGCCGATCTCATCGCCGTGCGAGAGCATCGGGGTGCCCTGGGAGAGCATCAGGGTGGTGAGGAAGTTACGACGCTGCTTGTTGCGCAGCTGCAGGATCTCCTCATCATCCGTCGGGCCTTCCACGCCACAGTTCCAAGAACGGTTGTGGCTCTCACCGTCGCGATTTTCCTCACCGTTGGCATCGTTGTGCTTTTCGTTGAAGCTGACCAGGTCGTTCAGGGTGAAGCCGTCGTGGGCGGTGATGAAGTTGATCGACGCGGTCGGGCGACGGCCTGTGTAGAGATCCGAGGAGCCCGTCAGGCGGGAAGCGAACTCGCCCAGCGTGGAAGGCTCGCCACGCCAGAAGTCCCGCACCGTATCGCGGTATTTACCGTTCCACTCGTTCCACAGTGCGGGGAAGTTACCCACCTGGTAGCCACCCTCGCCGACATCCCAAGGCTCAGCGATGAGCTTGACCTGGCTGACGATCGGATCCTGCTGTACCAGGTCGAAGAAAGCGGAAAGGCGATCGACATCGTGGAACTCGCGAGCCAGAGTGGAAGCCAGGTCGAAACGGAAGCCGTCGATGTGCATCTCCGTGACCCAGTAGCGCAGCGAATCCATAATGAGCTGCAGCGTGTGCGGGTGGCGCACATTCAGGGAGTTACCAGTGCCCGTGTAGTCCATGTAGTGGGCCTCGTCACCGTCGACGAGACGGTAGTAAGCGGCGTTATCGATACCGCGGAAGTTCTGAGTCGGGCCCATGTGGTTGCCCTCGCTGGTGTGGTTGTAGACCACATCCAAAATCACCTCAATGCCCGCGTCATGATAGCTGCGCACCATCTGCTTGAACTCTGCGATGGCGCCTTCAGCGCTGGGGGAGGCAGCGTAGTCGCGGTGTGGAGCGAAAAAGCCCAGGGTGTTGTAACCCCAGTAGTTGCGTAGTCCCATATCGCGCAGACGATCGTCGTGGACGAACTGGTGCACCGGCATGAGCTCCACAGCAGTGACACCCAGATCCTTGAAGTACTCCACGATGGAGTGGTGACCCAGCCCGGCATAAGTGCCGCGCAAGTGTTCCGGGACATCCGGGTGCGTCATCGTCAGGCCCTTTACATGGGTTTCGTAGATGACAGTCTTGTGCATCTCAATATTCGGACGGCGGTCATGGTTCCAATCAAAGTATGGATTGATGACCACTGAACGCATTGCGTGCGGAGCGGAGTCTTCCTGGTTGCGCTTCTCCGGGTTATCCGGATCGTTGATGTCGTAGCTGAACAGCGAGGCATCGCCATCGAAAGCGCCATCGAAGGACTTGCCGTAGGGATCCATGAGAAGTTTCGATGGGTCACAGCGCAGCCCCTTGGCCGGATCCCACGGGCCGTCAACGCGGTAGCCATAGCGCTGACCGGGAACGATACCGGGGAGGTAGCAGTGCCAAATGTCTGCGTCGACCTCTTCCATCTTCACCCGGGTTTCCGCACCCTGGCTATCGAAAAGGCAGAGTTCGACGGATTCAGCTACCTCGGTGAATAGGGCAAAATTGGTGCCGTTGCCATCGAAGGTGGCGCCGAGTGGGTAGGGCTTTCCAGGCCAACCGACCAGAGGCTCACCGGGCGCACGCAATCCACTTTTATCTGACAGTCCGAAAGTCATGGGCACCATTCTAACGGCTAAAACCGCGGAGTATTGTTTCTACTCCTATCACTGCTTGTCGGTGCGCATCCTCCCGTGAAACCGCCTCTGATTCGGCCTTCCCCGTAGGCGACCCCAAGTTCTGTAGCACGTTCTGGCGTGCCTGAAGTTCTAAGGCAGAACCGAAGATAAAACGCAGCAGGAGCTTCGCTGCGTCTTCGGCGCTGGAGGGGGCGACATCGGACTGTAGAGCCTGTAGCTCAGCAGCGAGTTCTGAAGTGAGATCCCTTTCCAACGTGCCGCTGGCCACCGCTGCCAGTGTGATATCAGCCCCGTCGCGCAGGGAGGTGAGGGCGTCAAAAAGTAAAGAACAATACGTCGCCGCGCTTCCGGGGCAGGCAGGGACTTCCGCGAGGATTGATTCGGCGATACCTCCCAGAAGCGCTTGTTTATTGGGAAAATGCCAGTACAACGCACCCGGGGCGACATCGAGGGAACGAGCGAGTCGCCGCATCGTGAGATCGGCCAGGCCATACTGCTGCAGGATGTCGACGGCGGTACTCACGATTTTCTTGCGGTTTAGCTGCACGATGTACAAGGGTAGTGGACGCGATTGCCGTAGGGTGTGCCACATGAAGATTCGAAAGACATGCGTGGCTGCCTTGTGCGCGGTGAGCCTTCCCCTCGGTGTGACGGCCTGCGGATCCGACGGCGCAGAAGACGCAGAAGACAACGCGGGTAATAACGCGGACAACGCCGCGCCCCAGGACAATCAAGGCGAACAGGCCGGCGAAGGGGAAATCACGCAGGCTCCGGTGCAGGGGCCGGAGTACAAGACGGCCGCTAGCGAGGAAGATCAACAGCAGATCATTGACCTGCTGCACGGACTGTCCGACGGCGCGCGACCAATGGATGTGTACCTGAACTGGACCATCGACAACACCTGCCGCGCGGATATCGACCAGCAAGGGGGCGAAGAGGCTGCACGTCAGCAGGCTAAAGACTCCGCAGGTCAGGGCAACTTCGACGAACAGCCGGGTAGAACGCCGAATATCACCGACATCAAAGATGTCATGGCCGAGGGCGACAATGCGCACGCGATGGTCACCATCGTCGAGGGGGAGCGCAGTGACACCAATCGCATGTACTTCAAGCGCGAGGATGCGAAATGGAAGTTCTGCCACACCCTAGGAACGCAGGGGTCGCAGGGCTAGGACATTGAAGAAAGTAAAAAATGCACAACGGCACCAGCTGATTCCTCGGCCAATCGGGGAGGCAGCACTCGTCCTTTTCGTCACGCTGGTGGTGTTTATCCTGTTGGGATTGGTGTGGGGGCTCATCCACCCGACCACCCAACTGACCGTGGCAGCGGACGGTGGGGCGGATACCGTCCCGGGGACCGAGGATGCCTCGTTTAAAGCCCTGGCCTATTTTTTGGCCCTGACTGGACTTGGTGGCCTGGCAATTGGACTGTGGGCCTTTCGCACCCGCATGAGGAGCCTGCTGATGATGCTGTGGGTCGGCGTGGTCACGCTCTGGGGCTCGGTGACGTGCTGGACCGTTGGAACGTGGTTGGCAGAGAAACTGCATGCCGATCCATTGCCTACCGATCCGCACCCAGGGGATCTATTTCACCTGGTAGAGGCAACTAATCCCGGTTCGGGAATGCTCGTAGCCACGGCACTAGCGCTGGTGGTGTACTGGTTGGCTGCGACCTTCGTCGACCCAGAAGATTTCTAAACCTTTAGTGATCTGGGGCCGCGGGGGACTAACGTAGCAGGAATGCTAGACAAGATCTTAGAAAGCATCACCCGCGTAGACGGCCGGTGGGAAATGCCAGATACCATCACCACTGACGAGTGGGCCGCGGAGGTGCAGCGGCTGAAGAAGGAGCGGAACGCGCTGATTCTGGCTCACAACTATCAGCTGCCAGAGATCCAGGACATCGCCGACCACACGGGCGATTCCCTCGCACTATCCCGTATCGCCGCGGAAACAGACGCTGATGTGATCGTTTTCTGCGGAGTGCACTTTATGGCCGAGACTGCGAAGATCCTGTCACCGGAAAAGACGGTGCTTATTCCCGACGCCAATGCGGGGTGCTCCCTAGCCGACTCCCTTACAGCGGAGGAACTGCGTGAGTGGAAGGCCGAGCACCCAGAGGCTGTGGTCGTCAGCTACGTAAACACCACAGCTGATGTGAAGGCGTTGACGGATATCTGCTGCACCAGTTCCAATGCAGTAGACGTCGTGGCGAGCTTGCCAGAGGATCAGGAAGTGCTCTTCGGCCCAGATCAGTTCCTCGGCGCTCACGTACGCCGTAAGACCGGGAGGGACAATATTCACGTGTGGGCGGGCGAGTGCCATGTGCATGCGGGTATTTCTGGGAAGGACTTAAGCCAGCAGGCGCACGATAACCCGGAGGCCGACCTGTTTATCCACCCGGAGTGTGGTTGTGCCAATTCGGCGATTTACCTCGCAGGCGAGGGGATTGTGGAATCCGAGCGGGTGAAAATGCTATCCACTGGTGACATGATCTCGCAGGCGAAGTCCACCAGCCAGTCCACGGTTCTGGTTGCCACCGAGGTGGGCATGCTGCACCAATTGCGCCAGGCCGCCCCGGGCGTTGATTTCCGTGCCGTCAACGACCGCGCGTCCTGCACCTATATGAAGATGATCACCCCAGCCGCGCTACTGCGCTGCCTGGCTTTGGGGGAGGACGAAGTAACGGTGGACGAGCAGACCGCCGCCAAGGCCCGTCGCTCCGTGGAGCGGATGATCGCCATTGGTAACCCGGGAAGTGGGGAATAACGATGGAGACCACCCTTGAGCTGCCTTTCCCCGCCCAACTATCCGACCCCTCCCGCATTCGCGCAGCTTATCTCCGCATGGCAAAGGTCGCATTGGAAGAGGACTTTGGCGACGGTGCGGATGTCAGTACCCTAGCCACCGTCCCCGCCGATGCGACGGGCACGAAGGTGATGCGAGCACGCCAGTCTGGAGTGATCAGCGGACTCGAAGCCCTGACGATTGTCGCGGAGGTTGCCGCCGACCGGCATATCGACATCACCCCGCTAGTCGCCGATGGGGATCGGGTCGATGCCGACGCGGACATTGCACGAGTGGAGGGGACGATCCAGCACATCCTCATGCTGGAACGCACCCTTTTGAACATTCTGAGCCATGCTTCGGGCATTGCCACCCAAACACGCGCGTGGGTGGATGTCGTCGCAGCCACCGCTAGCAGCCCGGGCGGATGCTTGGTGCGTGACTCGCGGAAGACCCTGCCCGGAATGCGCATGCTGGAAAAGCGCGCGGTCGTTCACGGCGGCGGCTACCCGCACCGCTACAACCTGGGCGATCAGGTGATGGTAAAGGACAATCACGTGGAGCTCTCCAACGCCGCCGAAGCCTATGCGCGGGTAAGGGATTTTTTGGGTGATGACGCCACCACGTGGGTAGAGGTCGAAGTGGATACCCTGGAGCAACTTTCCGACCTGCTTGGTGCGGATCGTCCTCATCCGCCACAGGTGCTACTGGATAACTTCAGCGTGGAGGATACGAAGAAGGCTGTGGAGTTGCGCGATAATCGAGCCCCGGAGGTGCTTTTGGAATCCTCAGGCGGGTTAACTCTCGATGTAGTGGCTGACTATGCAGCCGCGGGCGTGGACTCCGTGGCGGTGGGTGGGCTGACCCACAGTGTGCGTGCCCTCGACATCGGGTTGGACTAACCCTCCCAGCGTTCCAACGCCGCTCGCCTGCGCTTGTCGAGTTCCCAGGCCACCTCTTCGTGGCCAAGCTCCCTGGCAGCCACAAGTGCCATGGTGTAGCCACCGATAGTGCGCTCGTCATCGGCGCTGAACTCGGACCATTCCGCCACCAGGCGGGCATTCGCCAAGGCCTCGTCGAAAAGCCCACAGTTCAAGGCAGCTTCGGCAAGGGCGTAGCGCAGGTTGAGGATCGTGGGGGACAGTGGGCACCCTTCTGCACCTTCCAAGGCAGAACTGGCAAGCTCCCAGGCCTCGCCCTCGCGTCCTTCGCCTAGCAGTGCCATTGCCGCCAAACCGGCATTGTGCAGGGCAATTACTCCGGCATCCAGCTTGCGCGCCAGGCGCACGCAGGCCTGCCAATGCTCAGCCACAGCAGCCAGCGAATCCGCGTCCTCGCCCTCCGCTGCCCGGAACATCTCGAAATGCGCCAGCATGTCATGAGCCTCGTACAGGGAAACCGTGCGCGCATCCGTGGTCGCGCCGTCTTCTTCCAACCTGTCGATCAGTGCCGTTACCCGCTCTAAAGCCTCCGTCCGCCGGCCGCGGAACCACGCTTCCTGCGCGAACCACAGCTGACGATCCGCCGCCGAAGGGGGCTTAGACCCGAACCTCCGTACAAGTTGAGCGAAGATGTTCGCAAAGTCGAAGCCTTCGGCGTCATCCTCAAAAGAACTAGGAAGATTCGTGGCCACCGCGAAGCCTGTCGTGGCCGCGGAAGTCAGGCGCGCGGCGATGGCAGGGGCAATGTCCCGGTGCGTCAGCGCGGGAGTTTCCGCGAGAGTGGGGGAATCCGGATCCGGGCGGAAGTCATCAAAACCCTGGGCCAATTGCGCCAGCATTTCCTGTGGTGAATGCAGTTCCGTCAGGGTGCCGGGGCGACCTTCCTGTGTTAGAGCCTGGTGAGTAAGCAGCGCCAAGGCCTCCAGAGCCAGCGCGTGGTCGTTGTTGCTGCGCGCCCACGTGCGCAGATCCTGCAAGGCGGCGATGGTCTCATCGGCGAAACCCAGGTGATCCGCCGCGCTGGCGCGCATGCTGTAAAACTCGCCCACCAGCTCTTGCGGCACCTCGTCCGGGGTGGCTAACCAGTACTGCCTGGCGAAGTCGCTGGCCAAGCGCCAGCTCGCCGCTGCAGACGCCCCCGAATGCGCGGCGCGACTGCTGTCCTGGAGCAGTGAAAGGAGTGTCTGGGCCATGGCGTAAACTTTAGCCCAGCATAAGAATGCTCCCAAGAATCACTCGGAAGGATGCGGCGTACACGATGACTAACGCTGAGCTGGACTTTAGCCGGATCGACCTGCGGGGACAGACCCCGACTACAGCTGAGCTGCGCCATCGTCTTCCCCGTGGTGGCACGGACGTGGATTCGGTGATTCCCACCGTCCAGCCGATCGTTACGCAGGTACGCGAGGGCGGGGCTCGCGCGGCTTTGGAGATCGGGCAGCGCTTTGACGGTGTAACCCCGGATTCAGTGCGGGTTCCGGCCGAGGTTATTGACGCCGCCGTGGGGACGTTGGATGACGACGTCATCGCAGCGCTGAAAGAAGCCATTAACCGGGTGCGTGCTTTCCACTCCGCCATCCGCCCAGACGATAAACAGGTGGAGGTCGCGCCGGGCGGCATCGTGACGGAGCGATTCATTCCCGTACAGCGCGTGGGCTTGTACGCGCCGGGCGGCAACGCGGTGTACCCGTCGAGCGTGATTATGAACGTTGTGCCTGCTCAGGAAGCTGGGGTGGAATCTCTCGTAGTGGCCTCCCCGCCGCAGGAGGGCGGCTGGCCGCACCCGACCGTGCTGGCGGCTTGTCAGCTGCTGGGCGTGGATGAGGTCTGGGCAGTTGGTGGCGCGCAGGCCGTGGCTTTGTTGGCTTATGGTTCGACAGCCGCAGGTGGTGAGGAGCTGGAGCCGGTGGATATGGTCACCGGTCCGGGCAATATTTTCGTTACCGCAGCCAAGCGACTGTGTCGTTCGGTGGTGGGCATTGACTCCGAGGCAGGCCCCACGGAGATTGCCGTTTTGGCCGATGACACTGCCAATGCGGTGGAGATTGCCTACGACTTGATTAGCCAAGCGGAGCACGACACGATGGCGGCCTCTGTACTCATTACCGACAGTGAAAAGTTGGCCGATGAAGTAGTGGCGGAAATGAATAAGCGCTACCACATCACGCAGAACTCCGCGCGTGTCGCCGAAGCCCTGGAAGGCCAGCAGTCCGGTGTGGTGCTGGTTGACGATATCGCTGCGGGCATCCGCGCTGCCAACGCATATGGGGCGGAGCACTTGGAGATTCACTGCGCGGATTCTCACGCAGTGGCCGCGCAAATCACCAATGCCGGCGCGATCTTCATTGGGCGTTTTAGCCCGGTTCCGCTGGGCGATTACGCTGCGGGCTCCAATCACGTACTGCCGACCTCCGGCACGGCACGTCACTCTTCGGGGCTGTCTACCCTGACGTTCCTGAAGTCCGTGCACGTCATCGACTACAACGAGGAAGGGCTGCGCGGCGTGGCGGATACTGTCATCACGCTGTCCAAGTCCGAGGGACTTCCAGCCCACGGCGAGGCCATCAGCGCTCGCACAGGCGGCACTGAGAGGTAGTGAGGAATCATGGCTGAGAACAACAACGCAGCAAATACCAATAAACAGAACATTTCGCTGGCTGACCTGCCGCTGCGCGAGGAGCTGCGCGGTAAGTCCGCCTATGGTGCACCGCAGCTGACTGTGGCGAACCAACTCAACACCAATGAAAATCCCTACCCACCGTCGCCGGAGATTGTCGAAGGCATCGCTCGGCGCGTGGCAGAGCTCGGCACCAAACTGAACCGCTATCCCGACCGGGACGCAGTGGGATTGCGTAAGGCCCTTGCGGCTTATGTGAGCCAACAGACGGGTGTGGGCGTCACTAAAGAACAGGTCTGGGCGGCCAACGGTTCCAACGAGGTGCTGCAGCAACTTCTGCAGGCATTCGGTGGGCCCGGGCGCAGCGCGATGGGGTTCGTGCCGAGCTACTCGATGCACCCGATCCTGGCTGCGGGCACACAGACCGAGTTCGTGACCGTTGAGCGAAAGGCCGAGAATCGCTTCGACATTGATGTTGACGAGGCCCTCACTGCCATCGCCGAACAGCAACCCAATGTGGTCTTTATTACGACGCCGAATAACCCCACTGGCAATAGCACTCCACTCACCGACATTGAGCGCATTGTGCAGGCTGCCCCTGGCATCGTCATCGTGGATGAGGCCTACGCGGAATTCTCCGATGAGCCGAGTGCAGTGGGACTAGTGGAGCAGTATCCGACGAAGTTGGTCGTCTCCCGCACGATGTCCAAGGCCTTCGACTTTGCGGGCGGGCGCCTGGGCTACTTCGTTGCTCACCCGGCGTTTATCGAAGCCGTGATGCTGGTGCGCCTGCCGTACCACCTGGCAACGTTGTCACAGGCGGCAGCGGAGGTGGCGCTCGAGCATTCCGACGCCACGCTGCAGACGGTGGCGAAGCTGCGTGCAGAACGCGACCGAGTGGTTGCTGGTTTGCGCGAACTGGGCTACGACGTCATCGATTCGCACTCGAACTTCGTATTCTTCGGCAACTTCGACAAGCTGGGGGACGCGCACACGGTGTGGCAGCGTTTCCTGGACCAAGAGGTGCTGATCCGCGACGTTGGCGTGCCCGGCTGGCTGCGCGCAACTGTCGGCCTGCCGGAAGAGAATGATGCTCTTCTTGCCGCGGCTGCGCAGATGATGGACGATTAGACGGACGCTTCAAGAACTTTCAAGAGAACAAGACCAGAGAGGCAGGTGCAAAGCTACTGTGGCAACGAATCCCGCTCCGCGCATCGGGAAGGCCCAGCGAGCCACCAAAGAATCCGATATTAAGGTCGAGTGGAACCTAGACGGAACCGGCAAGACCGATATTGATACCGGCGTGCCGTTTTTCGATCACATGCTGACCGCCCTCGGCGCACACGGCTGCTTTG
This sequence comes from Corynebacterium sp. 22-2729, assembly GCF_053479475.1. Classification (NCBI taxonomy): domain Bacteria; kingdom Bacillati; phylum Actinomycetota; class Actinomycetes; order Mycobacteriales; family Corynebacteriaceae; genus Corynebacterium; species Corynebacterium sp. 22-2729. Next base: position 48,015 of record NZ_JBRBCA010000008.1, on the reverse strand, counting down.
ATCTCACCGTGCATGCCCGTGGCGACGTGGAGATCGACGCACACCACACCGTGGAAGACACAGCCATTGTGATGGGCCAGGCGCTCGCACAGGCATTGGGAGATAAGGCAGGAATCCGCCGCTTCGGCGATGCTTTCATCCCGATGGACGAGACACTGGCACACGCGGCGGTGGACGTATCGGGACGTCCGTACTACGTGGGCGTGGGGGAGCCAGAGCAGATGCTCAGCGCGGTGATCGGCGGGCACTACGCCACCGTCATTAACCAGCACTTCTTTGAGACCCTGGCGCTGAACTCGCGTATTGCGCTGCATGTGCGCTGCCTCTATGGTCGCGATCCGCACCACATCACGGAGGCGGAGTTCAAGGCAGTGGCCCGTGCACTGCGGGCCGCCGTGGAGAACGACCCGCGCGTGGGCGGAGTCCCGTCGACTAAGGGAACGCTGTAGTGGCGCGCCCACAGGCGCTGACCATTGAAGAGCTAGAAAAGATCGATTCCGTGTGGCAGGCTCCCGGCCTGAAAGCCACACTGGTCTCGGTCTTCTGTGCGTTTGGCGGTTGGGCGCTGCTACTGCCGGTCATCCCCCTGGCCGTGATCGATGGGGGCGGAACGGACGGTATCGCCGGTCTATCCACCGGTGTATTTATGGCTGCGACGGTTCTGACGCAGGCTTTCACCCCGCGTCTGCTGCGTGCGGTTGGATATTCGCCCGTCATGCTTGTTGCCGGTTTGCTGTTGGGCTTCCCGGCGCTGGTGTACATCGCCGATATGTCCGCAGTGACGGTGCTGGCCATCGCGGCTGTGCGTGGTGTGGGCTTCGGCGCGGTAACCGTGACGGAAGCCGCGCTGATCGCGGAGCTCGTTCCACCAAGACTGGTGGGGCGTTCCTCCGGTGTGTTCGGCGCGACGGTGGGTGTGACCCAGCTAATCAGCTTCCCCCTGGGAATGTGGCTATATGGCAGCTTTGGCCTGGTGAGCGTGTGCTTGGCTGCGGCGGCCTACTCTGCCGTTGGAGCTTTGGCCGCTTTGCAACTGCCGAAGGTTGAGCGCGAAAACTCTCCCGGTGTGGCTGCGGATATTCCGGATAACGCGACCGCGCAGTCGGATTACACCCCGGCTGCGCCGCGTGCAGCGACGTGGAAGCTGGCAACTGTGCCGGGTCTATCCATCGGCGCAGCTGCTGTGGGCTTCGCCGGGTTTAGCACCTTCTTGGCGCCCGCCGCCGGGGAAATCGACGCGAGCGTGGCGGCCACGATTTCTGGCTTGGCGCTGAGCATCGTGGGCCTGATGCAGATCGGCTCGCGCCTTTTCAGCGGCTGGTATGCCGACCGTGTGGGCGAACCGGGCCGTTTGAATGCACTCGGCTTGGTGCTGTGCGTAGTGGGTTTGGGGTCGGCTGCCGTCATGCTGGCCGTGCATCCGAGCGGTGGGCTATTGCTGATGTGGTCGCTGGCATCGGCTGCTTTCTTCGGCGTGGGTTTTGGTATCAACCAGACTGAGGCGCTGCTGATGCTGTTCGACCGCCTGCCCCGGGCCGAGTCCGCCAAGGCCTCCGCGCTGTGGAACATGACTTTCGATGGCGGTACCGGTGTTGGTGCTGTCTTGCTGGGGTTCGTCGCGGGTGCACTGACGTATCAGGGTGCGTTTATTACTGCTGGCGCGGTCGCTCTGGCGGGTTTTGTCATCGCTGTTCTTGACCGAATCGTGGGGCGTCACCGCCTTACCGACCACGGCAATGTTCGCGAAACACTACGCCGTGTCCGAAAGCGAGAATTGCGCCCAGGTAAGTCCGGCTAAACTAGCTAGCTATGACTTCTTCTCTTTCTTCTCGACGCCCACATGTCGCCCTCTTGGACTATGGCAGCGGAAATGTACGCTCCGCCCAGCGAGCGGTAGAAAGGGCTGGCGCCGAGGTTGAGGTAACCCGCGATCCGGAGACAGTCCAGCGAGCCGACGGGCTTTTGGTGCCGGGGGTAGGGGCATTTAGTGCCTGTATGAAACAGCTGCACAGTGTCCACGGCGACCGCATGATTGGGCAGCGCCTGGCAGGCGGGCGCCCGGTGCTGGGAATCTGTGTCGGCATGCAGATCCTTTTCGAACAGGGAGACGAGTTCGCCGAAGGTACAGGCGAAGGATCCGCGGCTTATACCGAAGGCATGGGTGAGTGGCCCGGCACAGTGGAAAAATTGGATGCGGACGTACTACCGCACATCGGGTGGAACACCGTGGAGGTGGGCGACGGTACATCCGCGAGCGCACTGGGAGCGCCCGCTACTGAAGGATCGAAGATGTTCGCCGGGATCAAGGATTCCGAACGATTCTATTTTGTGCATTCCTATGGCGTGCAGGAGTGGGAGCTCATGACCGACGGGCGGACAGAACCGCCACTGGTGCATTGGGCACGTCATGGGCGCAGCCGCTTCGTTGCTGCGGTGGAAAACGGTCCGCTGTGGGCCACACAGTTCCACCCGGAGAAGTCAGGTGATGCGGGGCTGCACCTGCTGCGGAATTGGGTGGAAACACTCTAGATCTGAAAGTAGTACTTCTTTGACCGATTCGAGCTTCGCTGACCTCTCTACACGTTAGGATTCTTCCTATGGCTTCTACTGAAAACCCCCGTGCTCTAACCCTGCTACCCGCCGTTGACGTGGCCGACGGCCAAGCCGTCCGACTGGTACAGGGTGCCGCAGGCACAGAGACCAGCTATGGCGCGCCGATCGAGGCAGCTCTGGCCTGGCAGAACGCGGGTGCGGAGTGGATTCACCTGGTGGACCTTGACGCAGCCTTTGGCCGAGGCAGCAACTTTGAGCTGCTCAAGGAGGTCACCGGTCAGCTAGATGTGAACGTCGAGCTTTCCGGAGGCATTCGCGATGATGAATCGCTGGAGCGTGCTTTGTCCACCGGTTGCCGCCGAGTGAACATTGGCACCGCAGCGTTGGAAGATCCGGAGTGGTGCGAATCCGTCATCTCTCGTTATGGCGACAAGGTAGCTATTGGCCTGGATACCCGAGAGGTCGACGGTGAATGGCGCTTGCGTGGCCGCGGCTGGACCTCCGATGGAGGCGAGCTGTGGGAGGTACTGGAGCGCCTGGATTCCCAGGGAGTATCGCGCCTCGTCGTCACCGATGTCAGCCGCGACGGCATGCTGAACGGCCCAAACATCGACCTACTGCGCGAAGTGGCCGCGGCCACCGATGCTCCAGTTGTCGCCTCTGGCGGAATTTCGAGCCTGGACGACATCCGCGCTCTGGCGGCGGTCGTGGACGAGGGCGTGGACTCCGCCATCGTCGGCAAGGCACTATACGCAGGCAAGTTCACCCTGGAGCAGGCTCTGCAGGCAGCTCGAGAAGGCGGTAACTAATGACAGCCTTCCACGGAGTACACCCTGAGGAGTTGGACACGCGGTCGCTGCTGGCCATCGCTGAAGCCGCCGTGGACGAAGCCGAGACGACGTTCACCGCAGCAGTCGGTGCAGAGCCGGAGGTCATTAAGTCTCCTGGCGACTTCGCTACCGAAGCCGATCTGACCGTCGAACGGCAGTTGCGTACACTGCTGACCCAGTACACCGGTCTGCCCGTGCACGGCGAGGAATTCGGTACCGTACGCCCCGGTGAAGTCCCGGGGGAGAACGTCACCGAGCCCAACCCCAGCGACGCCATGGCCGATGGCCTGGATGGTCCTAGGCGTAAGTCCCTCGAAGCTGGCGACCAGGAGCTGCCGGAGACGTTTTGGGTGGTTGACCCTATCGACGGCACCGCTAACTACGCAGTGGGTAATCCCTTCGCCTGCATCCTGGTCTCCCTGGTACACCAGGGGCAGACCATGATTTCCGTGACCGAAATGCCACTGCTGGGCAAGCGCATCACCGCTCGTCGTGGACACGGACTGCTCGTCGATGGGCACCCGTCGCGAGCTATGCCGCCGTCCGACCCAGGTGTCACCCAGATCAGTTTCGGCTCCATCCTCTCGCAGCGTCGCGGAAACCTGCCGATTTCATACCGGCAGGACATGCTCAACGAAATTGGTAAGTCCTACCCGCGCATGCGCGTGACCGGTTCGGTCGGCATCGACCTAGCTTTCACCGCCGCCGGAGTGTTTGGTGGCACGGTGACGTTTAGCCCCAACCTGTGGGACAACGCGGCGGGCATCCTCGCCGTAGAGGAAAACGGTGGTATTGCCACTGACTTTGCAGGTAATCCTTGGCGCCCGGGCGTCTCTGGTCTGGTCGCTGGTGAGCCGGAGGTTCACGCCACCCTTCTGCAGCACATCCAAGCCGTGCCGATCGGTACCGCTGCCCGCAATGCCCAAGAGATCCGCGACCGAGGGGGCATCCGATGAGCGTCACCGTGCGCGTCATCCCTTGTCTAGATGTAGATAACGGCCGGGTAGTGAAGGGCGTGAACTTTGAGGGCCTACGCGATGCAGGAGATCCCGTCGAGCTGGCCAAGCGTTATGACTCGCTGGGTGCTGACGAACTGACATTCCTGGACGTCTCTGCCTCCAAGGATGGCCGCGGCACCATGCTGGATGTGGTGCGTCGCACCGCAGACCAGGTGTTTATTCCCCTGACCGTCGGCGGGGGAGTACGCAGCGAGGAAGACGTGGATGCATTGCTGCGCGCAGGTGCCGACAAGGTCTCCGTGAACTCTTCCGCCGTCGCTCGCCCCGAGTTGCTCAGGGAGCTCTCACAGCGCTTTGGTGCTCAGTGCATCGTCCTTTCCGTAGACGCGCGGCGCGTGCAGAACCCAGATGAGGTGGACAAATACCCCTCCGGATTTGAGGTCACCACCCACGGCGGTACCAAATCCGCTGGAATGGATGCTGTCGAATGGGCCCGCACAGGTGAAGAACTGGGAGTGGGGGAGATCCTGCTGAACTCCATGGACGGCGACGGCACGAAGGCCGGCTTCGACATCGAGATGCTGCAGGCCGTGCGTTCGGCTGTTTCCATCCCCGTCATCGCCTCCGGTGGCGCCGGCGCCCCGGAACACTTCCCACCCGCAGTGGAGGCCGGGGCCGATGCCGTACTAGCCGCCTCCATCTTTCACTTCCGCGAAGTGGAAATCAGCGAGGTCAAGCAGGCACTCGCCGATGCAGGATACGAGGTGCGGCTGTGAGCAGCACCGACCCGGCAACCTTTGAACTAGACCACGCCATTGCCGAGCGGGTGCGCTTCAACGCTGACGGTCTCGTGCCCGCCATAGTGCAGGATGCCACGAACGGTGATGTGCTGATGATGGCGTGGATGAATGACCACGCCCTGGCACACACCCTAGCCACCCACAAAGGCACCTATTGGTCCCGATCGCGCCAATCCTATTGGATCAAAGGCGAAACAAGCGGCCACACCCAGCGCGTCGAAGAAGTACGCCTGGACTGCGACGGCGATACGGTGCTGCTGAAAGTCGAGCAGACCGGCGCTGCATGCCATACCGGTGACCGCACTTGTTTCGACGCCGACCGCTTGGCCTAACATGTTTGGCATGGGTGACAACACTTCCAGCCGAGCCACCGGCGACCTGACGAGCCGTGAGACATTCCGCAGGCTCGCCGCTGACCACCGCGTGGTGCCCGTTGTACGCAAGGTGCTTGCCGATGGAGAAACTGCACTGTCGGCTTATCGTAAGCTCGCCGATGGACGCCCCGGCACTTTCCTGCTGGAGTCCGCCGCCCACGGGCAGTCGTGGGATCGATACTCCTTTATCGGCACTGGCGCCCGCTGCGCTTTGACCGCTAAGAGCTCCGTGGACGACGGTGCCGCCCGCTGGATCGGCCAGCCGCCTGTAGATATTCCAGAGGGAACCGACCCGCTCGACGCGATCCGTAATACCCTTGCCCACCTGCAGACCGCCCCGATGCCAGGCCTGCCGCCGTTAACGAGCGGCCTGGTGGGGTACATGGGTTATGACATGATCCGCTATATCGAGCGCATTCCCGATACCTGCACCGATGATCTGAATATTCCCGATATGGTGCAGCTCCTCGTCGAGGATATGGCCGTCGTGGATCACTACGAGGGCACCATTTGGCTGATTGCCAGTGTGATCAACTGGGATAATTCTGATGAGCGCGTGGACGAGGCATACGACGAGGCAGTGGATCGGCTCGACGCCATGGTGGAACGGCTGGCTAGGGGAGTAGCAGGGGGCGTCACTACCTATAACGACCCCACGCCCGACTACCGTCGGCAGCGCACCTACGACGACCACCGTCAGCGCATCGGCAAGGTGAAAGAGCATATCAAGGCCGGCGATGCGTTCCAGGTGGTGCTGTCGCAGCGCTTCGAGATGGACACTGACGTCGAGGCGATCGATATTTACCGCATGTTGCGCGTATCGAACCCTTCGCCGTACATGTTCTTGCTCAACGTTCCTACCGAGGATTTTGACGCCACAGCATTCCACATCATCGGTTCCTCCCCGGAATCGCTGGTGCAAGTCCGTGACGGAAATGTCACAACGTTCCCGATCGCCGGATCCAGGCCGCGCGGAGAGACAGTGGAGCAGGACTTTGCCTTTGAACGCGAGCTGGTAAACGACGAAAAGGAAAACTCGGAGCACCTCATGCTGGTGGATCTGGGACGTAACGACCTCGGAAAAGTCAGCGAACCCGGCACCGTGGAGGTGCACGACTTCCGTCACGTGGAGCGCTACTCGGCGGTAATGCACTTGGTCTCCGGGGTGTCCGGCAAGTTGGCTGCGGGGCAGACGGCAGTGGATGCGTTTAATGCGACCTTCCCAGCAGGGACGCTATCGGGTGCGCCGAAGCCCTCGGCGTTGAAGATTATTGATGAGCTGGAGGACACTCGCCGCGGAGTATACGGCGGAACTGTCGGCTATTTTGATTTCTCCGGAAACACGGACCAATCCATCGCGATCCGCACTGGGCTGTACAAGGATGGCACGGTGTATGTGCAGGCAGGCGGAGGAATCGTCGCGGATTCAGATCCGGAAGCCGAGGATTTGGAAACGCGCAATAAAGCCGCCGCGGTGCTGCGGGCCGTTGCCGCCGCAGAGACCATCGAGAGTGCGAGTGCAGAGGTAGGACAGTGAGCAAGGCGAGCAAAGTAGAGGACAGCAAAGTAGAGGACAACGGCATCACGCAGAAGGCCAAGCGTATCCGGCGAATTGCCCTGCTGTGTGTTGTATTGAGCGCCGCGGGGCTGTGGGGAGCGAGCCGACTGAAGTTCGTGACCGTGGCCATCGACGACGACAAGGCCGGCGCCTCCACCAAGGAGCTCGTGGGTTCCGTGTGGGATCCGGCACTAGTGCCTCTTGCGCTGGCGATGCTGGCTTCGCTGATCCTCTCGATTGCGGTGCAGCCTATGATCCGGCGAGTGCTGGGGGTGGTGATTGTTGCCCTGGCGGCGACGGCCAGCTTCCGGGCAGTGCAGCTGCTGACCAATGATGTGGATCTGGCTAGAGCTAAGAGCATCTTGACCAGTGGAGCGGCAACCCAGAAGCAATCGGATCCGGTACAGATCTCGGACTGGGCACAAGTAATCAGCGGCGAAGTACATTCGCTGGGAATCGTGCTCGTGCTTCTCGCGGCGGCGGTGGGAGTCGTCGGTGGTGGCATCCTCATCCTGCGCCCCGGTCAGGAGTCCAAGGGACACAGTCGATACGAGACCCCAGAGGTACGTCGCGCCGATGCGGAGGAAGACCTCGCGGAGAATCCAGATTCAGCTCGCGTGTTGTGGGATGCTCTCGACGCGGGGGTGGATCCGACCGAAGAATCCGATTTCTCCCGCACCAAGCGCGGGCGATAAGCTCATAAATGTGACACACATGACTGTTCTCGACCAGATCATCGCCGGGGTGCTAGAAGACCAGGCCGAGCGGGAAGCCAAGATCCCATACAAGGAGATCAAGGCCATGTCCCTGGACGCACCACCGGCGCTCGACGCCCATTCCGCGCTGGCCGCCCCGGGGGTCAGCCTCATTGCCGAGGTAAAGCGTGCCAGCCCTTCCAAAGGGCATCTCGCCGAGATCGCCGAGCCCGAAGTACTGGCCAAGGCCTACGAGGACAATGGGGCAACAGCCATCAGCTGTCTCACAGAGGAACGACGCTTTAAGGGCTCCCTGGCGGACTTCGATGCAGTTCGGCGCGCGGTGAATATCCCGCTGCTGCGCAAGGACTTCATGATGAACCCCTATCAAATCCACGAGGCTCGGGCACATGGCGCGGACATTATCCTCCTCATCGTCGCAGCCCTTGAACAGCAACGGTTGGAATCTCTACTGGATCGCAGCGAATCCTTGGGCATGACTGCCTTGGTAGAAGTACACACCGCCGAAGAGGCAGAGCGCGCCGTTGCAGCTGGAGCGAAGGTCATCGGCGTCAACGCGCGAAATCTGAAGACCCTGGAGGTGGATCCGGAGGTGTTCGGCAAGATCGCCCCAACGCTGCCGGACGACGTCGTGAAGATCGCAGAATCGGGCGTCAAGAATAAACACGACCTCAATGCATATGCAGCAGCGGGTGCAGACGCAGTGCTCGTCGGCGAAGGGCTCGTTACCGCTGGTAACCCCGCACAGGCGTGCCGGGATCTTGCAGCGGCAGGAAAACACCCCGCTTGCCCACAAAAAAATTCCTAGACGATAGCATGTAACACTGTGACTACCGAAAAGAACTCCAAGAATGCCGATGCACAGGGCAAGCCCCTGCCGACGGTAGGCGAGATCCTGGGTACCGCCACCCACCACGAGCCTGACGAGCGTGGGCATTGGGGAGAATTCGGTGGCCGATACATCCCCGAGGCCCTAATGGCTGTGATCGACGAGATCACCGATGCCTGGGCGAAGGCACGTTCCGACCAGGGATACCTCGATCAGCTCGACGAGCTACACCGCACCTACACGGGGCGGCCGTCCCCGCTGTACTACGCGGCACGCTTCTCTGAGGAAGTGGGCGCGGAGGTATGGCTGAAGCGCGAGGATCTTAACCACACCGGCTCCCATAAGATCAACAACGTGCTGGGGCAGGTGTTGCTGGCCAAGCGCATGGGTAAGACTCGCGTCATCGCTGAAACCGGTGCAGGCCAGCACGGTGTGGCCACGGCGACGGCCTGTGCGCTACTCGGCATTGATTGCCGTATCTACATGGGGGCTGTCGACGCCGAACGCCAGGCCCTCAACATTGCCCGCATGCGCCTGCTAGGTGCCCAGGTAGAAGTAGTGGAGATTGGCTCCCGCACGCTGAAGGACGCCATCAACGAAGCCATGCGCTTCTGGGTATCCAACGCCGATGACACGTATTACTGCTTCGGCACCGCCGCAGGCCCACACCCATTCCCGCAGATGGTGCGCGACCTGCAGCGAATCATTGGAGTGGAAGCGCGCCAGCAGTTGCTGGCCGAAACCGGCAAGCTACCCGATGCGGTGATTGCCTGCGTGGGTGGCGGTTCGAATGCTATCGGTCTGTTCCACCCGTTCATCGAGGACGAAGGCGTGGACATTGTCGGTGCCGAAGCCGCCGGAGATGGCATGGAAACTGGCCGCCACGCTGCGCCGATCACCCTGGGACTACAGGGCGTATTCCAGGGTGCGTACGCCGATCTTATGCAAGACGAAGACGGCCAGATCATCGAATCGCACTCCATCTCCGCGGGTCTGGACTACCCGGGCGTGGGGCCGGAGCACTCGCAGCTGCATGCTGAGGGTCGCGCCCGTTACCTACCTATTACCGACGCCGAGGCTATGGACGGCTTTAAACTGCTAACCCGCCTGGAAGGCATTATCCCGGCCATCGAGTCCGCGCACGCTGTGGCCGCCGCGGTGAAGGTCGCTAAGGAAAAGCCGGGTGCGACGCTTATCGTGAACATTTCCGGCCGTGGTGACAAGGACGTCACGACAGCTGCGAAATGGTTCGACATTCTGGATCAGACAAGCGAGAAGGATGGCTAAGGCATGACCTCCCGACTTTCCCAGGTGTTCCTCGACGCCCGCGCCGAGGGGCGGGCTGCGCTGGTGGCCTATTTCCCCGCCGGCTATCCCACGGTGGCTAAATCTAAGGAGCTTGTCACCGAGTTGGCTCGGCACGCCGACCTTATCGAGGTAGGCGTTCCTTTTACCGACCCGATGATGGACGGTCCCACTATCCAGGATGCAGCCAATGAGGCTCTGGCCAATGGTTTCCGAGTGAAGGACACGATGGATGTGGTTCGCACCGTCACCGAGGCCGGTGGCAAGGCCGTCATCATGTCCTATTGGAACCCGATCCTGCAGTACGGCCCCGAGAAATTCGCCGCGGACCTGGCCGCTGCCGGGGGATTGGGCTCCATCATTCCGGATCTTCTACCTGAGGAAGCCGACCGGTGGGCACAGGCCTGCGCCGCGAATGATCTGTCGCCCGTGTACCTCGTAGCTCCCTCCACCACGCCCGAGCGCATGGCCCTTACTGTTGACGCCGCCGATGGCTTCCTCTACGCCGCATCCCACATGGGAGTGACCGGTGCGCAGAATGAAGTTTCCCACTCTGCAGAGGAACTCGTGGCGCGCGTGCGCGAAGCAACGGACCTGCCGGTGGCAGTGGGGCTGGGGGTGAAGACCGGGGAACATGCCGCAAGCATTGCCGCCTACGCCGATGGCGTGATTGTCGGCTCCGCCCTGATCCAAGCCGCAGCTGTCGGCAACCTGGGTGAGCTAGCGGCTGAGCTGGCACAGGGAGTGCGCGCATGACGGCGGTCATTCCGTCGCCGCCCCAAGGGGTATGGGAGCTAGGCCCCATACCCATCCGCGCCTATGCGCTATGCATCCTCACCGGAGTGGTGGTGGCCTACTTCTGGACACGTCGCCGCTACGCAAAGCTGGGCGGGGATCCAGAAGTCACGGTCGACGCTTTGCTTGTCGCCGTGCCTGCGGGAATCATCGGCGCCCGCCTGTACCACGTCATCACCGATCACCAAAAGTATTTCGGGGAGGGGAAAGACCCGAGCCAGGTGTTTAACATCACCAACGGTGGGTTGGGGATCTGGGGTGGCATCGTCCTCGGTTCCCTGGCAGTGTGGCTGCTCTTTAAAACAAAGAAGCTGTCTTTGGGAACCTTTGCCGCGGCCGTCGCGCCCACGATTCCACTCGCACAGGCGATTGGCCGGCTTGGGAACTGGTTCAACCAAGAGCTTTACGGCGGGCCTAGTGATGCCCCCTGGGCGCTAGAGATCTACCGGCGCGTCGACGAGAATGGTTATTCCGCGCCCGTCACCGGACACTCGACCGGGGAAGTACTGGCTACCGTACAGCCGACGTTCCTCTACGAGCTGCTGTGGAACCTGCTCGTCGTAGTTCTGCTGCTAGTCGCAGAACGCTACTGGCGAGTAAGCGGGGGAAGGCTATTCACCCTTTACGTGATGGGGTACACGTTTGGGCGATTCTTTATCGAAAATATTCGCACCGATGCAGCCACCACCGTCTTCGGCGATATACGTATCAATGTTGTGGTTTCGGCAGTGGTGTTCCTGGCCGCCACGGCGCTCTTTGTGTGGTGGACGCTGAAAGAGCGCAGGGCTAAGGGCGTCACACCCAAGGAGTAGCGAGGACCACGGCGCGGGGCTATTCTCGAACTCGTGAATAGAAGAACCAAGATTGTTTGCACCCTGGGTCCTGCGGTTGCCTCGAAAGAGCAGATCCGCGGGCTCGTAGACGCCGGAATGAATGTTGCGCGCCTGAATTTCTCCCACGGCGAGCACGCTGACCACGAGCAAAACTACAACTGGGTTCGAGAGGCGACCGACGAGTCCGGCAAGGCGGTCGGCGTGCTCGCTGACCTGCAAGGCCCGAAGATTCGTCTGGGGCGCTTCGCAGAGGGCGCTACCGTCTGGGCGACCGGTGAAACTGTGCGCATCACCGTTGATGACGTACAGGGCACCCACGACCGCGTGTCCACCACCTACAAGGGACTCGCCCGCGACGCGCGCCCTGGCGACCGCCTGCTCGTCGACGACGGCAAGATCGCCTTGGTGTGTAAAGAAGTCGACGGCAACGATGTCGTGTGTGAGGTCACTGAAGGCGGCCCGGTTTCCAACAACAAGGGTGTCTCCCTGCCAGGCATGAATATCTCCGTGCCTGCACTAAGTGAAAAGGACACCGAGGATCTGCGCTTCGCCCTGCAGCTGGGCGTGGACTTTATCGCACTGTCATTCGTGCGCAGCCCCTCTGACGTGGAGCTTGTCCGCGACATCATGGACGAGGTGGGCCGTCGCGTACCGGTGATCGCCAAGCTGGAGAAGCCCGAGGCCGTCGATGCACTGGAGCCCGTCATCTTGGCCTTCGATGCCATCATGGTTGCCCGCGGTGACCTTGGCGTGGAGGTACCGCTGGAGGACGTGCCGCTGGTGCAAAAGCGTGCCATCCAGATCGCCCGCGAGAACGCGAAGCCGGTGATCGTGGCAACGCAGATGCTGGATTCCATGATCGAGAACTCCCGCCCGACGCGCGCGGAGGCCTCCGACGTGGCCAACGCCGTGCTCGACGGTGCGGATGCCGTGATGCTCTCCGGCGAGACCTCCGTCGGCAAGCACCCAATCACGACCGTCGAGACGATGGCGCGAATTGTTGCCGCAGCCGAAGTTGATGGGGAAGTGCCGCCGCTTACGCACCGTCCGCGCACCCGCCGCGGCGTGATCTCCTACGCAGCCAAGGACATCGGCGAGCGCCTCAACGCAAAGGCACTCGTTGCCTTCACCTCGTCCGGCGATACCGCTAAGCGTGTCGCGCGCCTGCGCTCCCACTTGCCTCTGCTGGTGTTCACCCCGTCGCAGGCCGTGCGCTCGCAGCTGGCGCTGACGTGGGGCGTAGAGACGTTCCTGATCGAGGACGTGAAGTCCACTGACGAGATGATGGACACCGTCGACCACCACCTGCTGGCTATGCCGCAGTACAAGTACGACGACATGATGGTCGTCGTCGCCGGCTCCCCACCCGGAATCTCCGGCAACACCAACATGATCCAGGTGCACCTACTGGGTCAGGAGCGGAAGAGGTAGCTCAAGGTCGCGGCCAACGCCGCGTCCGTGGAGGTGCCCAGCGCCTCGATACGTGGAGCGAAGCTCCCGTGGTGATTGCCCGGCACTGGCTCGCCGGAGTTCCACAGCTCCGGATCAGTCGTGCCGATCGTCCAAAAAAGATACGGCACATTGAAATGGCGGGGGATCTCCGAGAAATCTTCGGAGGCCGTCCACGGTTCGGCGTCAATAGAATCCTCGCCGAAAACCGCATCGAAAACCGGGCGCACCTGCTCGAATACGCTAGGGGTGTTATCCGTTAGCTCGCCGTGGGCGGAATAGACAAACTCTGGAGGAACCTCGCACCCCGACGCAGCACACTCGCCGCGCACAACACGCTCGATCGCGGCGTAGGTCTTATCGCGCACATCGGTGTCGTAGAAGCGGCAGTTCAGCACCAGCGTGGCATCTTCCGGGATGGTGTTGTTAGTGTGCCCCGCAGAAAGCGTGCCGACGGTAATGACCGCGAAGTCAGACGGCGCAACCTCGCGGCCGACGATGCCCTGCAGGCGCACGACAATCAGCGCAGCAAGGAACGTTGGGTCGATTGCATCCTGCGGGCTCGAACCGTGCGCGGACTTGCCATGCAGCGTGATGGTGATCGTGTCGCACGCCGCCAGCACCGGCCCCGGCGCGGACATAACCGTGCCCAAACGACCCGGCAGAATATGCTGTCCCAGGCACACGTCCGGCGCCGGGATCTTGTCGGCCAAGCCGTCGTTGATCATATTGCTGGCACCGGCGGTGACTTCCTCCGCAGGCTGGAACAGCGCAATAAAGGTGCCGTGCCACGCATCGCGGCGTTCGTCGAGGACCGCGCACAGTCCCATCAAGGCCGTGGCGTGCATGTCATGGCCACACGCATGCATCACTCCATCGTTCTTCGAGGCATAGGGCAAGCCGGTGGTCTCCTGCACCGGGAGCGCATCGAAATCGGCGCGCATTAGCACTGTTGGCTCGTCTGCCCCTGCGCTGCTTGGGTTACGGAATACTGCGGTGACGCCATGTCCGCCGATACCGGTGGTTACTTCGCAATCCATTTGCGCCAACCGGGCGATGATGTGCTTTGCCGTCTGTTCTTCCTGCAGAGACAACTCGGGATTTTCATGCATCCACTGGTAAAAGCTGTCCTGCCAGCTCAGATCCACGCCGTGGTCCGAGATGAACTCTGCAATATCTGCGTTGCGCATTTACGGGGAGGTCCTTTCTATCGGATAGCCGGGTTGTACTTCAGCATGTTGGGGCGGGTGGCGCAGTCTTCGCCGAGGCGGATTCCAGGCGCGAGCTTCCCCTCCTCCTGTGCAGTGAGCAGTGCATTGAGTACGCGTTCCCTGAGATCAGCGGGGGAAATCGTGTTGATGAAGATCTTCGTACCGCCTTCGAAACCAGCCATGGTGGACACACGCCACTTGATCACGATGCGCCAGGGCATGGGCACGTCCACGTCCAAGGGACGGTGAAGCCATTCTTCGTTGCAGGGAATGTGTGGCCCGGCGGCGACGTGGCAGGCGTGAACCAGATCCGAGACAGCATCGCGTTCGGCGTCGGTCATGAGCCACGGCTCGGTCGTCGCGGATTTGGAGAAGACTTCCAGCGTTGGCCAGCGGTGTCCGAAGCCCGCGAAGGCGATGGCATGGTCGTTCTCGGCGAAAACGAGGTTGTGGCGGGCAGCGTAGTCGACGGCCCATTCGTTGTACATGTTCGGGTTCGCGCGAACCTGGGCGATCTCGAGTTCGTTTTGCAGGCCGTGTTCGTCGATAGCGACGAGTTGCTTGTGCAAGTGTTCGAAGCTGGCTCCCGCCGGGGCGAGCCAGTTTTGGAAGGCGGCGACATAGCGCACATAGCGGTTGGCGCGGTACAGGCGGTCCATGCTGTCGACGGTGAAAGCGATGAAGTGGCGGTGGTTTTCCCAACCCAGTGTGCCGCTGGATGCCAGCTGGTCGGTGGATTCTGCACCGGGGACATAGTGGTCGCGGGCGATGATTACGTCGTGGCCACCGGCGAAAAGTGAGCCGCTTTCTTCGTAGAGGGTCTGTAGACGGCGGTCGGGGGAGAAGAGCTCATCGAGTTCTTCTTGGGTCTTCCCACCGGCGGCCCATTTGGTGCGCAGGATCTGTTCGACGTGATTCTGGCCGGCTTCCTCTGCCAGATAATCGGCCATGTGCTTGGCGGCTGTGGGGTTCATTCGGTAGCCGTAGTTCAACAGCCAGTAGTCGTACGTCAGTATCTCAAACAGGTTCGCGACACGGCGGAACAGTGGTTCGGTGTTCTCTAGCTCGCTGACGGGAAGGCCACGGAGGATGCGTGGCTTACCGTCCTCGTCCAGCACCAGGCGTGCTTTCTCCGGAGGAGTGTCCAGCTTACGGTTGAGCCCGAATGCAGTAGCAGAGTCGCGGTCGGCCACGGTGCGTACTTCGGGGCGGTGCTCTGCGATGGGGCGGTTACCCCGTCCGGGGACTGTCCACACCTCGGTGCCGGAAAATGGGTTGACCTGTTTGATCGTCCCGTCTGGCAGGGTCGTCAGGGGCGGTACGGGCGCGGGGTGCGAAGTATGGGAACCAATCACGGCACACAGTCTAGTCGTTTTGAGGTTCTGTCGATCACACCACTAACCCCACACCGTGCTTGCCGTTCACCGCTGCGTGCTGCCACACTAGGGGAATGCCAAAGATTACTTTTCGGCTGCTGGCTAACCAGGAGCAGCTGGCCACAATCGAGCAGGATTTCCGCTCCATGATTGCAGCCCTCGGCGAGGCGTTTGAAGGCACGCTGAATTGCCAGTCCGGGCTTCCCGCTGATCCCGAACTGGTCACTACTTGGGTGGAGCTTTTCGGGGAGAGCCCCGACGAAGGATCCGACCCGGCCACCGGCGCCGAACTTACCGTCGACGTCGCCCGTTACGACATCGGCTCTGTTTCTGGGCTAGCCATGCATTTCGCGGAGCTTCTCACTACCCGGGAAAAGGAACCCTCCGAGCCGATCCTGCGCCAGGTCCACGACGATCCCGGTTCGCCCCGAGTGCCTTGGCACGTCACTGTGGCTTCGGTATAACACCCCTTGCGTGCGTGGTGAACTCCTCTTCGTGGTGGTTCACCCATTTGATAGTCCAGCCGCCGTCCTGCGTACTCGCCCTCCACTGGCCATTGGTCTTTAGGTTGTGGTGGGTTCTACAAAGGCATTGCATGTTTCGCACATCCGTCGGTCCACCTTCCGCAGGCTCCGAGTGGTTGTACGGCACAATGTGGTCTTTGTCGCACATCGGCGCCGGGTGTTCGCACCCGGGGAATCGGCATGTCCCGTCCCGACCAACTAGAAATTCTTTCATCTCCCTGCTGGGCGTGTACTGTTCTACCGCCGGCGGCACCGTCACACTCTCCACTCGCGAGGCGAAGCTCTCATAGTAGTCAGCCTGCTCAGTGCTGATCGCGCCAACACCGGGGATGAACCCGGGCCCATGCTCCCACCGGAACACGTGCACGTGCACCACAGCATTGGACTCTTCGCCGCTGATCAGTCCTGCAATCACATCCATCCGTGCCTGTGCCAAGTCACAATCCAGTTTCCCGGCCAGCACTTTCGCCTTCTTGGTCACTGCTTCCCACATCCGCTGCGATTGATCCTTTGGCATGTTTAGTGTCCAGCGCGAAAACTCCGCTGCTCCGCCCAGCGTTGCCACCGAACTCCGCGTTGCGGAGCGTTCCTCCGCCGCTGCCTTCTCACCGGTCGCGAAGGGAGCGGGGAAGTCCCGCGCAATCACTTCGCACAGATATTCCCCAAGTTCTTTCGCAGTCGGCCCATCTTCCCGCGCGCTGATGCAATCCACTGCGTGCTTTTCCAGGTAGCGGTTGAGCTGTTCTAGCTCCATGATCGCCCGCCCTGTTTCGTCGGGTTCCGTCAGCGCTGCTGCGTAAGCGTTTCGTACACGCCACACCTGCTCTAGGTGCCGCACGCC
Source organism: Corynebacterium sp. 22-2729 (assembly GCF_053479475.1). Taxonomy (NCBI): domain Bacteria; kingdom Bacillati; phylum Actinomycetota; class Actinomycetes; order Mycobacteriales; family Corynebacteriaceae; genus Corynebacterium; species Corynebacterium sp. 22-2729. The sequence goes on along the minus strand of NZ_JBRBCA010000008.1, from coordinate 31,062 downwards.
AATTATCCCTGCCTTCAGCGCGGCAAGTCCCAATAAATTCATCACTGCGAGGATCTGCGCCGCGTGCGAGAACACTATCGCATCCGCCGTCCCCGCCTTCCGCAGTGCTTGTATCCGCGCCACGGTCGGGTCGTCGATCACGCTGTATGCATACGCCGCGTCGACCCTGTTGCACATCCGCCGCATCTCGTCGGCATCCATTTTTGCCCCCTTCTTGTCCGAGCGCCGCTTACCTTACACACGGCCCCGGACAACCCCTCGCCCTTCTTAGTGACGCCCCCTCATTTTCACCCCTAGAGCAGGCTCGATAGGAACTCTTGGGTGCGTTCGTGCTGCGGATTTCCAATGACTTCCGCGGCCGGGCCGTGCTCGACGATCACGCCGCCGTCCATGAAGGCAACTTCGTCAGCGACTTCGCGTGCGAATCCCATCTCGTGGGTGACCACCAGCATTGTCATGCCGTCGTCGGCCAGGTGGCGCATCACGTTCAGCACTTCGCCGACCAGCTCGGGGTCCAGCGCGGAGGTCGGCTCGTCGAAGAGCATCAGCTTCGGCCGCATTGCCAGTGCGCGGGCGATGGCCACGCGCTGCTGTTGTCCGCCGGAGAGCTGCACCGGGTAGGCGTCGGCTTTGTGGGCGAGCCCCACTTGGTCCAGCAGCTTGCGGGCGTGCTCGATTGCGTCGTCTTTGTTCTCGCCGCGCACCTGCACGGGCGCTTCGATGATGTTCTCGATAACGGTCCGGTGGGTGAAGAGGTTAAAGTGCTGGAACACCATTCCGATGTCCACGCGTTGTGCGGCCGCCTGCTTTGGTGTCAGCTCATAGAGGTTGCCGTTCTTTTCGCGGTAGCCGATCAGTTCGCCGTCTACTTCGATCCGTCCGGAGGTCACCTTCTCCAGGTGGTTGACGCAGCGCAGCAGGGTGGACTTGCCGGAGCCAGAGGGGCCGATCAGGCAGGTCACGCCGCCGCGGGGAACGTCGAGGTCGATGCCTTTAAGGACGTCGAGTCGACCGTAGCGCTTCCACACGTTCTTGATGGCGATCATCGGCGCGTTGTTGTCAGACATGGTGGCTCCTAGTCCTTCTTATCGTTCGGCGTGACGGTGACATTGCGCGGGGGCACGCCTTCGGCGTCCGCAAGGGCAGCGAGTTGGCGCTGCGTGAGCTGGCGCGACGATCCGCGAGAGAAGTAACGCTCTACGTAGAACTGCGCGATCATCAGCAAGCTAGTGATCACCAGGTACCAGGTGGCGGCAACCAGCAGCAGGGGTACGGGCTGGAACAGCGAGTTCGAGATGTCGGTGGCGCGGCCGTAGAGCTCGGCGGCGTAGGGCACGGCGATGACCAGTGAGGTGGTCTTCAGCAGCGAGATAAACTCGTTGCCCGTTGGCGGGATGATGATGCGCATGGCCTGCGGCATGACAGTGCGGCGCATGTTCTGGCTCCAGGTCATGCCCAGTGCCTTCGACGCTTCGGACTGTCCTTCGGGCACGGCCTGGATACCGGCGCGCACGATTTCGGCCATGTAGGCCGCCTCGTTCAGGCCGAGGCCCAGCACGGCCAGGATGAAGGCATTCTGCAATACCTGCTCGAGGTCGATCTCGGCAAAGCCCACGCTCACGGACTGGTACAGGGAGCTCAGCAGACCCCAGAACACCAGCTGTACATACACGGGCGTACCGCGGAAGATCCACAGGAAGAGCCACGCCACGCCCTGAAGCACCGGGTTCGGGGACATACGAAGTACCGCGACGATAGCGCCGATGACCACACCGATGATCATCGCCAGAATCGTCAGCGCAATGGTGTGCATCGCGGCTTTCACGATGCGCGTGTCCAGCAGGTATTGGAAGTAGGTATCCCAGTGGTAGGCCTCGTTCCGCGCCGCGGAGAAGATGAACCATACAACCAGCACCAGCAGAATTGCCGCTGCGATCCAGCGTCCGGGGTGGCGTAGTGGGATCGCTTTGTTTTCGGTCGGGCGCCTACGCTGCGTTTCGGGGGAGGCTTTCGGAGTACTCAATTGGTGCCTTCTTTCGTTTGGAGCGTGCGGGGCAGCTGGTACGGCTTGAGGTTGAACGTCACGGCGTCAAGCCCACCGTCTTCTAGCCCCCACTGCTTCAGGATCGCTTCGTAGGTGCCGTCGTTCATCATGGTTTGCATCGTCGCTGCCAGTGCTTTTCCTAGCGGGTTGTTCTTTTTGACGCCCATACCGAACGGGGCGGTGTCAAAAGGTTCGCCCACTCGCACTAGCTTGCCTTCAGAACGGGCGATGGCGAAGTCGATCACCGGCGAGTCAGAGCTGTACGCCTGCGCTTTTTTCAGGATGGTTGCGGTGGCGGCGGCGTCGGCCTTTTCATAGACGAGCTTTTCGATCGGGGGTTTGCCCTGGGCCTCGCATTCTTCGGATCGTCCCTGCACCTCGTCCGTGTCGGAGTAGGTGCCCTTTTGGACGGCGACCTTCAGGCCGCAGGCGTTGTCGGGGTTGATGGTGTTTTCGTTGCCCGGTTGGGTGGCCCAGGAGATGCCGGCGCTGTAGAAGTCGACGAAGTCGTAGTTTTTTTGTCGTTCTTCGGTGTCTGTGAAGGCGGTAGCTCCGACGTCGACGGATCCTGCGCTGATAGCGGGCAGGATCAAATTGAAGTCCATCTGCTGCACATCAACCTGGAGCCCCATCATGGCGCCGGCGGCGCGGATGAGGTCCATTTCGAAGCCAATGATGTTGCCGTCGGAGTCTTTAAACTCGTTGGGCGCGTAGGGCGGGTTGGTGCCGACGGTGATTTTCCCTTTTGCTTGAATTTCTGGGGGCACAAGGGCGGCTAGCTGGGGGTTCTTTGCTGGGAGGATTTCCTCCCATCCTTCCGGATTGCCGAGTTCTTCGTTGGTCACACACCCCGCCAGCGATGCTGAAAGAAGGATCGCAAGGGTGCCCTTGGCCACTGTACGGGCCAGGGAGCGCGGGTGGCTATGTTTCATACAGTGGATTATATCGGAGTATGTGAATATTCTTTAATGGCTTTCGACCGAAACGGGCTCTTGTTTTTCGCCGTCTAGGTCTGCGGAAATCCGGGGCGTGTTATCGCGCTTGTTTCCTGCACGGAAGTCCAAAGCCCAGGCGAGGACGAAGAGGATGGCACCACTGACAGCAAATAGGGGAGCGACCACGCTGTATCCGCCGAGCAGGACGGCCAATGTCAGCCAGTGCTTCCAAGTAAGGGAGCTGATGTCGACGCGGTTGCCGGTGTTCTTTCCACCGCGGCGACGCCACCACATGATGTAGCCGTACACAACAAGCGCACCAATGCCGAGTGCCAGCAACGCGAGTGCGATCTGGCTGACCAATCCGAACAGTGTGCCCATGTGTAGCTGAATAATCCAGCTGGTCAGCTGTGCTGCAATCGGCCACGACTTAAAGGGCAGGCGGTCAACGACGGCGCCGGTATCTCCGTCTACGGTGATGGCATCGTTGTACATCTTGTATGCCTGGCGTGGTTCGCTGACGGTCCATGCCTGGCCAACCTTGCTCGGAGGCTCCAACTGCAGCGTTCCGGTGAGGCCTTCATTGCGACCAACCTGCAAAACGGTGTCTGCGTTGTCTGTATTGATCGGTGCGGCATCTGCGTCGGTGTGGGCGCTTCCGCCGTGATCACCGTGACCTGCGTGACCTGCGTGGTCGCCATGACCGGAGTCGCCGTCCGCACTTGGCTCGCCACCGATGGTGGTATTGGGCTTGGGAGTCATCCAGTTCAGCTGTTCGCGGACAGTAGCGATGTTATCTCCTGCAAAGTGGGACCACGTGAGGCCAGAGACGCACAGGAAGATCAGGCCTGGGGCTGCGACGAGGCCGATGAGAGTGTGGCGCTTCATGGCTTCACGACGGGACTTCTTTTTGGGCTTGCGTTGGTTCTTCTGCTTGCGCATGATCCACCACATCGCCACGCCAGTGACGGCCATCGGACCCAGCCAGGTAGCTGCGGTTTCGGAGTAGATGCGCCCGGGCTCGTCCAGCCACAGGTTTCGGTGGCCTTCGGAAAGCCAGGAACGGAAAGGTAGGGCAGCGGCGCTTCCGTACTGCACGAGTTCGCCTGTGACATGGAGATCACCCGGGTCGACGAACACCGCGTGGGTGTAGCTTTCGGAGGGGAGTTCCGGGTCGGCAAAGAGCACACGAGTGGTCTTACCTTCCTTGTCGGAGATTTGTACCTTCGCGACGTCCAAGTCCGGATGGATGCGCTTGGCAGCCTCGATCTGCTTAGCTACGGGTTGTGCTGGACTGGTTGAGGTGGCTGTCAGTTCGGCGTCATAGACCCAGCTTTCGATGGTGGGCGCGAGCGCGTAGAAGAAGCCCGATAGCGTGGCTACGAGGATAAGAGGTGCGATAAAGAGTCCGGCGAGAGTGTGGACTCTGCGAATGATTCTGCGAGACATGACTCATTAGTCGAATGTCTACCGGGATCGGTTCCCAATAGGGGCCTGCATTGGGGGAATGCGGGGGTAAAGAAACAAAAACTCCCGCTGCCTTCTGCGAAGAGAGGCGCGGGAGTTTTCCGGCTAAAGCTAAAGCTAAAGCTTATTGCGGGTTCTGCTGACCGAAGTTGTTCTGGTCGAAGCCGTTCTGCTGTGGCTGACCGTAGTTGTTGTTCTGGTCGAAGTTGTTCTGCGGCTGCTGGCCGTAGCCCTGCTGGGACTGACCGTAGCCCTGCTGGGGCTGGCCGTAGCCCTGCTGGGGCTGGCCGAAGCCTGCCTGCTGGACTGCTGGAGAATTCTTCCTGTCGTTAAGCAGCGTCAGAACACCAAAGGCGATGATTGCAATGGAAGCGAGGAGGATCAAAATCAGACCGGCACCCACGCTCACCTGGGCGACGTCCTTGTCCACTTGGCCTGCCTTGGAACCGATATCGGTCCAATCCATTACTGAAATCAGCAGCAGAACGGCACCGATGGCGATCACTGGGATGCCGCGCCACCACATCTTGGTGAGCTTTTCTACAAACAGGTAGGCAGCGATTCCACCGATCAGGATCAGGGAAAGGAACATCGTGAGCATGCCATCGCCGTCAGTACCGGAGACTGTGATGGTTCCATAGAAAGGAACAGTGACTTTACCCCACGGCATGAAGCTGCCAATGAGGCTGATCAGAGCGGCACCGGCTGCGCAGACCATCCACAGCACGGACTTGTTGGAGAAGTCCAGGTACTGCTTGATGTCGAACTGGCCTGCCTGGCCGTTCTGTCCGTTGAATCCCTGCTGGTTCTGGAAGTTGTTCTGGTAGCCGTTCTGGCCGTTCTGCGGGGCGCCGTATGCGTTCTGTCCCTGCTGAGGCGCAGCCTGCTGGTTCCAGTCCTGCTGCGGTGCCTGGTTAGGCTGGCCGTACGGGTTCGGGTTCTGGTTCCAATTGCCCTGCGCCTGGGGCTGCTCGGGCTGCTGTGCGCCGTTGTTGGCGGTGTTGGCCGGGTCGTTGGAACCGAAGTTCTCGTCCGTCATGGTTCTCCTCGCGTCACGAATAAGGTGCTTAGCGGCCTTTCAGGCAAGGCTGCGAATTTTCTTTGCGATTCATATTAACGGACTCGTCGGGCTCCGGCTTGTTGCGGTCGGTTCTCGGTATGTCGGGGGGTGGTTCTTTTTGGGGTGTTGACACCGATACTTCAGATACTTGGCGTGGGGGGGGTACGAGCGTGGCAGGGATAAGCAAAACCCGCTGCCAAGGTTTTCCTCAACAGCGGGTGTCTACATGGTGCCCCAGGTGAGACTCGAACTCACACTGGACGGGTTTTGAATCCGTTGCCTCTGCCAATTGGGCTACTGGGGCGCGAAGTGCTTACCGGTGCATAATACGCCACGGTGCTCGAGCCAACCAAAACCGCCCTCCGTTAAAGTTGATCGCATGGCTAAACTCTTACTCCTCGACGGTCATTCGCTGGCTTTCCGCGCCTTCTATGCGCTGCCCGCCGCCAACTTCTCCACGGTCGGAGGCCAGCACACAAACGCGGTCTATGGCTTCCTGGGCATGTTCCTTACTCTTATGGACAAGGAAAAGCCCACCCATGTCGCCGCCGCTTTTGACCTGTCCGGGCCGACATTCCGCGAGGAATCCTTCCCGGAGTACAAGGCACAGCGTCCGAGTACGCCGCCGGAGTTCAAAGGTCAGATTGAGCTGATCCGCCGCACTCTTGAAGCGTTGGGCGTCACAACCCTCGATAAAGAGTCCTACGAGGCCGACGACATTATTGCCACCTTGGCTACCGAGGGCGCCAAGGAAGGCATGGAGGTACTGATCTGTACTGGCGACCGTGACTCTTTGCAGCTGGTCACCGAGGATGTGACGGTGCTGTACACGCTGAAGGGCGTCTCTAATCTGCATCGCTTTACTCCGCAGGCCGTGGAGGAAAAGTACGGCGTGACCCCCACCCAGTACCCAGACCTCGCGGCGCTGCGCGGCGATACCTCCGACAACATGCCCGGCGTACCGGGAGTCGGCCCAAAGACGGCGCAAAAGTGGATCGCGAAGTACGGCAGTCTGCAGGGCGTGATCGACAACATGGACGACATCGGCGGCAAGGTCGGCACTAGCCTGCGGGAGAACATCGACAATGTGGTGCTGGCGCGCGACATTACGGAAATGGTGCGGGATCTAAAGCTCGTCGATGGTATGGACGCCCTTAGCCCCCGAGACATCGATCCCAACGAAGCGCTGGGCATGTTCGAGGAGCTGCAGTTTGGCACGGGACTTCGCAATAGGACGTTCAAGATCATGGGCGTGGAGTTCGCCGATAGCGCTGCGGTGCCCGTGACAGTGGAGGAACCCAAGGCGGGGAAGCTGGGGGCGTGGCTTAAGAAGCGTGCCCGTGGCACGGTGGTCGATGTTGACGGCGAGCAATTGACTCTGCTGGATCAGGACAACATTGCAGTGCTCATCGACCTGGCGGACGTGGATCCGAAGGATGAGAAAGCCCTGTCGGAGTGGCTGGCCAATCCGGAGGCCACAAAGTGGCTGCACGATTCCAAGCAAGCCTTCCATACACTCCAAAATCAAGGCTTAAAGCTTGACGGAGTGGAGCATGACACATCACTTGCAGCTTATTTGCTGCGCCCCGACGTGCGCACTCTCGGTCTTGCGGACGTGGTGCAGCGACACGTGGGGCACGAATTATCTGACAATGCCACCGGCACCGACCGAGCCCAGGCCGTGGCGGAACTGGTGAAGGCCCTCACTCCAGAGATCGAAGAGGCCGGACAGTCCGAGTTGTATTTTGACTTGGAGGTTCCCCTGGCGCTGATCCTGGCGAAGATGGAGCACGCAGGTATTGCCGTGGATGACGCGGCGCTGCAAGAACTCTCCGAGGACTACGGCACACGCCTCAACGAGGAGGTAGCCGCGGCCCGCGAACTGGCGGGGGAGCCGGAGCTGAACCTTTCCTCCCCGAAGCAGCTGCAGAAGGTGCTTTTCGAGACCTTCGACCTGCCGAAAACCAAGAAGACCAAGACCGGGTATTCCACGGCCGCCGCGGAACTGGAAAAGCTTGCGGCACAGTCGAACCACCCATTCCTGGGGCACTTGATGGCTCACCGCGAATACCAAAAGATGAAGTCCACCATCGACGGGCTGATCGAGGCGGTGGGTGACGACGGGCGCATCCACACCACCTTCAATCAAAAGGGTGCGGCGACCGGTCGACTCTCGTCCTCCGACCCGAACCTGCAGAACATCCCCGTGCGCACAGACGCAGGCCGTAAGATCCGTGCCGCATTCCAAGTCGGGGAGGGCTACGAAACATTGCTGACCGCCGACTATTCCCAGATCGAAATGCGCGTCATGGCGCACCTATCCGAAGATGCGGGGCTCATCGAGGCCTATGCAAGCGGTGAGGATCTGCACAACTACGTCGGCTCGCGCGTGTTCGACGTGCCTGTCGATGAGGTCACTCCGGAACTACGCCGCCGTGTCAAGGCGTTGAGTTACGGCCTGGTCTACGGTCTATCCGCTTTCGGCCTTTCCCAGCAGCTGAAAATCAGCGCAGGGGAGGCGAAGAAGATCATGGATAACTACTTCGAGCGATTCGGCGGTGTAAAGCGCTACCTGGATCACGTGGTGGAGGTCGCCAAGCAGACCGGCTATACGGAAACCCTCTACGGGCGTCGTCGGTATCTGCCGGAGCTCAACTCATCGAACCGGGTGGCTCGTGAGAATGCCGAGCGTGCCGCCCTCAACGCACCGATCCAGGGTACGGCGGCGGACATTATCAAGCTGGCTATGTTGCGTGTGGATCGGGAGATTGCGCGGCAGCAGCTGAACTCCCGCGTGCTGCTGCAGGTCCACGACGAACTCGTTGTGGAAGTTGCCCCTGGCGAGCTGGAGCAGATGACCGAGCTCGTGGAGCGGGAAATGGATGCAGCCGCCCAGCTGCGCGTGCCTTTGGATGTCTCTGCCGGCACAGGAGATAACTGGGATCTAGCTGCGCACTAGTTGGCTTCAGCCTTTGCGCCGGCGACCTTCTCGGCTACCAGCATCGCCCCCACGATGGCTGCGCCGAGAACGAACAGCCCGAGGGCTGCGCCCAGGTTTTCGCCGGGTGCCTGCAGGTTGGCGTCGCCATCCTGCCACGGCCAGAGTGCGCGGAGGGAACCAATCATCAGCCCCGTCATCACAAACAGGGTGATGGTGCGGTGAGTGTGCAGTAGGTACTCCAGCAGACGCACAAAGCACGTGATGCCTGTCAGCGCACCGAGGAAGAACACGCCCAGGTACAGCAGGTTTCTATCGTCCACGGCAGCCATAGTCGCGGAGTACAATCCCACTGCCAGCAGGAAGAAAGAACCCGAAACGCCCGGTAGTACCAACGCACACACTGCGATCGCCGCGGCCACGAACACCCACAAAAGGTTCGGGTCGGACTGCGGCGCGCTGGTTAGGCCGGTCAGGAAGAATGTCGCCACTGCCGCCACAACCATTCCGAGGATCGCCATTGGCAGGCGTCGCCGCACATCCTCCTTATCGGTCATGCCAATCGGGACGGTCAGAGAGATCAGCACCATGCCGAAGAACAGCGCCCGCGCATGGACGGGCTTGTCGGTCACGAAGCTCTCCATTACTCCGGCCAGGGAGAGGACAACGGCGCCCATGCCTACCACCATCGGCAGTAGCAGCATCCAGTCCAGCGCTTTGTACTGGGCAAACGAGGCCTTACGATCCTTCGGCAGCTTCTTCGTCGCATCCAGGAAGAGGTTCGCCTGGTGCAGTACGCGCTCGTACACGCCGGTAACTAGTGCAATTGTTCCGCCCGATACGCCGGGCACCAGCTCGGCCATGCCGATCAAACCGCCACGGACCATGTTCACTAATATTTGTATTGCCTTCATCGCGCACCATCGTACTGGACGCCCTCAATAGCTCCCGCCTAACGCGCGGCCAAAACGCCATGTTTGCGCTGTTCACTGTGGTCGTGTAGCGTTATGCGCGTTGTGCGCCCTCTTTTTTAGACTTTGTGACGCCCCAGTGTGAGCGTCTTAGGGGTTCCCGCCAGGTAATTGACGCTGGTGGGGGCGTCAAAAAGAAGGGTTTGCAGAACTAGAGTAACTGTCCATCTTCTATTTCTATTCGTTCCGAAAGACATTCAACATATGCCCACCAACAACGTCCCTCAGGTAGCCATTAACGACATTGGCTCTGCTGAGGATTTCCTCGCTGCCGTCGACTCCACCATCAAGTACTTCAACGATGGTGACATTGTCGAGGGCACCGTCGTCAAGGTCGATCACGACGAGGTCCTGCTGGACATCGGATACAAGACGGAGGGTGTCATCCCTTCCCGCGAGCTGTCGATCAAGCACGACGTTGACCCGGGTGAGGTTGTTGAGGTCGGCGACGAGATCGACGCTCTGGTTCTCACCAAGGAAGACAAGGAAGGCCGCCTGATCCTGTCCAAGAAGCGTGCACAGTACGAGCGCGCTTGGGGCACGATCGAGGAGCTCAAGAAGAACGAGGAGCCGGTCACCGGTACCGTCATCGAGGTCGTCAAGGGCGGCCTGATCCTGGACATCGGCCTGCGCGGCTTCCTGCCCGCCTCCCTGGTGGAGATGCGTCGTGTTCGCGACCTGCAGCCCTACATCGGCCAGGAGATCGAGGCCAAGATCATCGAGCTGGACAAGCACCGCAACAACGTTGTGCTGTCCCGCCGCGCATGGCTCGAGCAGACCCAGTCCGAGGTTCGCTCCGAGTTCCTGCACCAGCTGCAGAAGGGACAGGTCCGCAAGGGCGTTGTCTCCTCCATCGTCAACTTCGGCGCCTTCGTCGATCTCGGCGGTGTCGACGGCCTGGTTCACGTCTCCCAGCTGTCCTGGAAGCACATTGACCACCCGTCCGAGGTTGTCGCAGTCGGCGACGAGGTCACCGTCGAGGTTCTGGATGTGGATCTGGACCGCGAGCGCGTGTCCCTGTCCCTGAAGGCAACCCAGGAAGACCCGTGGCGCGTATTTGCACGCACCCACGCTATCGGCCAGATCGTGCCGGGCAAGGTCACCAAGCTGGTTCCGTTCGGCGCATTCGTCCGCGTCGAGGAGGGCATCGAGGGCCTGGTTCACATCTCCGAGCTGGCCGAGCGCCACGTCGAGGTTCCGGATCAGGTTGTTGGCGTTGGCCAGGACGCAATGGTCAAGGTCATCGACATCGACCTGGAGCGTCGCCGCATCTCCCTGTCCCTGAAGCAGGCTGATGAGGATTACACCGAGGAGTTCGACCCGTCCAAGTACGGCATGGCTGACTCCTACGACGAGCAGGGCAACTACATCTTCCCGGAGGGCTTCGACCCGGAGACCAACGAGTGGCTCGAGGGCTACGACGAGCAGCGTCAGGCATGGGAGGCTCGCTACGCAGAGTCCGAGCGTCGCCACCGTCTGCACACCGCTCAGATCGAGCGTAACCGCGCCGCAGCTGCCGAGGCCGCTGCCAACGGCGAGGGTGGCTACTCCTCCGAGACTCAGACCGAGTCCGCACCGGCTTCCTCTGAGGCACCGGCTCAGGACGCCGGCACCCTGGCTTCCGATGAGCAGCTGGCTGCTCTGCGCGAGAAGCTGGCCGGCGGCGAGTAAACCACTCGACACCGCTAGCAGGGACCGCTATTTAACCAGCTAAGTCCGCGCGCTAGGAACGCTGAAAGGCATCCACTTCGCTGGGTGCCTTTTTGTTTTTCGTAGGTGCGCTTTTGGCTAAAGCATCTGAATGACAGTGGCGGCGCCGATCGTAACCACAAGCATGATGGCTGCGATAATAGCCGAGCCCATGAGGATTTTGACGGTTCGCGGAGTCACACTTGGCTGATTTTCACCATGCCGGATAGCTTTGCCCGCGATATCCATGCGCAGCTTGTGCGCCTGCACGGCAGCGCGATGGTCCTTCTTTGCTGGCGTGGCGGTAGACGACGAGGGAGAAGCCGCAGGGGCGCTCTGTCCTACGTCGTGCTGTTGGATAGACATGGGGGGCTCCTTTCAGCTTGGCGTCTGCCTTAAAGATATGGCTTCAGCTCTGGTGGGAGTTGGATACGGATCTCTGGTGAATCATTCGCAGGCGGCCTGGGTGCTGGTGCCTTTGGAGCCTTGGGTGCTGGCTTCGCAGGAGGCTTAGAAGGAGGCGGGGCAGTTTCTGTTACCGTCTCTGGCTCCGCAGCTGGGGCCGGCGGGGGAGCTGGCTTGGGAGTTTCAGACTTGGTGCTCGGTGCCGTCACCTCTTCAGGTAGCTCAGGTACTTTGCCCAGTGGTGGAACTTCGTCATTCACAGTCTGCTCTTTGGCATGACCCGGCGATTCGCATGCAGCTAGCGTGCCTGTAAGCGAAATCAAGAGCAGTGCGCTTGCAGTGTGAGTTTTCCTCATTAGCGTGAATACTCCTTGGCCTTTTTGTGCACAGCTTTTAAGAACACTGGGCTGGGGTTGAATTCTGAGACTGCTGTGGTCCACCCTTCTGGGCTGGTGAGGTCTCCCGCGCTACAAGTGATTTTCGCGGTGGTCAGGGCGGCGTCGTCGATGTTGTCCGGATTTGGCGCGTTGCCAGGTTCAGCGGCAGTGCCATATTGTTCCCAGCGCGAAGGCATGAGTTGCATTGGTCCCACCGGGATGTCCTTAGTGGAATCGCCGTCGATGTCTCCTCCGTCGGTATCGGGCACGGAGTTCTTGCCGCCGGCGGCAGGCGCAACGGCGCGTATAGGTTTGGAGGTCACGCCGTCTTCGTCGATGGTGGTGGAGTTTATTTGCCCATGTTGGGTCAGCACATCACCCAATGCAGCAAGTGTTTGCCAGCCGACGGCGCAGCCTTGTTCCTGTTCCACGTTGTAGGCGGCGTATGCGTATGCCTGAAGCGCGCGTTCGGGGATGTGGTAGGGCTCGGCACGCTCGGTAGCCCACTGCTTCATGGTATCCACTTGGGCGTGTTGCTCTGGCACAGGTGGTTCTAGGCGATCGGCGCAGCTGGCTAGGGTTGTTGAAGCAAGGAACCCGACGCCCAGCGCGGCCACCCCTCGGCCTACGAAGCTGCGTGACGGTGCCACGAATCAAAGTCCTCCGCAACAATTGCTGCTAGTTCCATGTAAGCCTGCTTGGTTTCCTTGCTGATGCGGTCAAGATCAACCGTTGCGCCTTCGGAGAGGTGGCGGTCGAATGGAATGACGTGCACTGCGCGGGTGCGGCTACGGAAGTGTGCAATCAACTGGTCCATATCAATCGTCGCATTTTCAGGGTGTGCCGCAGAGACAACCACTACAGAGTTTGCTGCGAGTTGTTCGTAGCCGTGCAGGTTAAGCCAGTCCAAAGTGGCGGAGGCTGATTGAGCGCCGTCAAGGGCAGGAGAGGTGACGAGCACCAAGGAATTGGCCAGCTCCAACACACCGGACATTGCGGAGTGCATCAGCCCTGTTCCGCAGTCAGTGAGCATCACGTTGTAGTGGTGCTGCAGAATGTCGACCGCGTGGCGGTAGTCCTCATCACTGAAGGATTCGGACACGGCGGGATCGCGCTCCGAGCCGATAACTTCCAAGCGAGACTTGGCCTGGGTAGTGAACTGGCGAATGGAGGCGTATTTTGATGTGTCTTCTGCGTTGAGGAGGTCGCGGATCGTTGCCGGACCGGGGGCAGCCACACGCTGTGCTAGGGTGCCGAGGTCCGGGTTGGCATCGATGGCGATGACGCGGTCGTGTCGGATGGAAGAGAAAACGCCACCCAATGCCACGGTGGTGGTGGTTTTGCCCACGCCACCCTTAAGGGACATCACCGCGATGCGGTAGTCGCCACGCAGTGGACGGCGAATTTTTTCCAGAAGCTGATCGTGTTCAAGATCTTGCTGGGAGTCACCAACGTTCCAGTGCCCACCGGTGACGTTGTAAAGCATTTTGCGCCATCCACTGCGCGGTGCCTTCTTGACGGCATTGACCAGGTTTGTCTGGTCCAGTGCCGGCGGTGGCTTTAAGTCATATTCGGACGGTACATGGTGCTTACCGTGATACGGGGCCTGCTGCGGTTGGGGCTGGGCCTGCTGTGGGTGGGCTTGCTGTGGCTGTGCCTGAGTTTGCTGCGGCTGGGCCTGCTGCGGCTGGGCCTGCTGAGGAGCTCCAGATGAAGCGGGAGAGCCGTGCGGGGCAGTGCCCTGCGGCGCTGTTCCCTGGGGAGGCTGAGGATGCTCTGCGGAATTACTTTCCACTTGGTTGGCTTGGTGACCTTCCTGAGGCTTGGATTCGTGAGCTTGCTGAGGCGCCGCAGGGACTTGCTGCTGACCTTCATTGGAAGAAGGGGAGGAAGTAGGAGACTCTGCAGCGGGCGGCTCTTGGGGCTGAGAAGGTTGTTGTGGTGGGGCGGCTGGTTGTGCTGGCGCACCATCACCAGTGAACTGGAGCCAAGAGGGCAGTCCTTCGTGGGATGGCTGGTTGGTTGACACTACGCACTCCTCGTGTACTTCACTCTTTGTTACCGACAACTTCTCTACGTATAACCCGTCCTATACTAATGTGTGTTGTGCAATTTGTGCTGTGTGTCCCCCACAGATGTGTTTGATTTGCTCTAGGCAGAATGGAAGAGAATCGCTAGATGAATTCCCCAAAGGTAGCTAACGCTGCACGAAGTGGAGGTTCGGGCTCGCTGGTCTCGGGGCGTAGCGTTTTCGGCAGGGCAGTGTGGGCTTCGCGGGTTGCACAGGCGCGGAGGTCTTCTTTAGTTGACACATCTAGGCCGATGGTTATTGCGGTGGCTTCCATTGACAACCGTATGCTGACTTCGCCTGTGACCGCTTTGGTTTCCATGATTGCCGAAGAGGTTTCTGAACTACCGATGGTAGTTCTGGACGCAGATGTGCAAGCTCAGCCAATGCGAGGACCGTTGGGGGCGTGGGCAGCGGGGGACGTTCTTGGGCTGGCGGCGACGGAACCGCTGGATCTGACCCGCAAGAAGATGGAGAACTTTGCGGATAGTTCCGGGGCAGTTCCGCTGTTGACGGCTTCGCAAGGTACTCAGGGGCAGATGGCTGCTGATGTACTAGACACTGTGGTTAGTCGTGCTCAGCACAGGTGGCCAATTGTTGTGGTGAACTTGCCTTATACATGTGCCGGGGAGACCATTGCCGCGGGCACAGCTATGGCGGATCATGTGCTGTTGGTGGCTGATAGACACCATGAACAGCATGGGTGGCTGTACCAGCCGGGTCACCACCTGACGGAGCTGGCACAGTCCAGGAAGGTGACTGTTGTCAAGGTGGGGGCAGCTGCGGTCGATTTGCCGCAAGATACGGTGGTTCTGCCAAGCGTAGATGCTCAGTCGACGAGCAGGTCGCGGATTGTTCCATCGACGAACCCGGAGGACGTGTCGATGTATCACCGTTTGCTGTCGAGGGTTTTCGGTAGTTGAGGACTCCTACACACTGTGAAGAGTCCTGGGTTTATTTCCTATCTCTGCTAGGGAAGGATTGAAGGGCCCGACCCCCGGAAAGTGGACACATCGGGGGCTAGCTATGCTGCTGTGGTCAGTATAGCCGAAGTCTCGGCTTCAAAGACATCAGGAGCTACGAGATTGCACCAGGAGTGCCGCCTGCGCGTGTTGTAGCGCATGCACCACCGGAAGACCTCTTGACGACAGCTAATTGGGTTGTCAAAGACTTTCCGATCACGCAGCACTTCCCGCTTTAAGGTGGCGTTAAAGGATTCTGCCAGGGCATTATCGGCACTCGTTCCAACTGCGCCCATGGACTGGCGCACACCTAACGACGAGCAGTAGTTCCTAAAGGCTTGTGAGGTGTACACGCTGCCGTGATCGGAATGGAAAATAGTCCCGTCAAGACTGCCGCGCACGCCGTGTGCGTGGGCTAGAGCATCGATAACTAGTGAGACCCGCATGTGGTCTGCGAGTGCATAACCTGCAAGTTTACGTGAATACGTGTCAATGACTGTGGCAAGGTACATGTTTTTGCCTCCCCTACACGGCAGGTAAGTAATGTCACCGACATACACACGATTTGGCTCGCCAGCTGTGAACTTGCGGCCTACTAGATCTGGCATGACACGGTGACCAGGCTTACGCCTGGTAGTAATGCATCGACGCCGTTTGCTAAAGCCTTTTAACCCCATGGATTTCATGATGCGTGCAACTTTCTTGTGATTGATCGGGATATACGTCGTGTCCTCCTTGAGGCTTGCGGCGATGCGTTTAGCACCATAAAGCCCGTGCTTATCATCGAAGATGGTCTTGATTCTTGCACCAATAACGGCATCAGAATACATCTTTAACCTGCGTTTTTTACGGGTGCTCACCCACTTGTAAAACGAGGAACGATTCAGCTTTAACACATCGCACATCCGCTTAACCGAGTACTCGGTTCGGTGGTCATCGACAAACTGGAAGCGGATCACCAGTGAGTCTCTTCGGCAAAATATTTCGCGGCCTTACGCAGGATGTCGCGTTCTTCGCGCAGCTTAGAGACTTCTTTTTCCAGCTGACGGATTCGCGCAGAATCATTCGCCGCTTGGGCTTGATCGTGCACGGCCTTCGTGCGGGCACGTTTGCCAGTGCCGTACTTTTTGACCCAAGAATGTAGCGAGGCACGGTTGATACCGAGCTCAGCTGATGCTGAGTTCAGCGAGAGATCCTCGTTGTTCTCATAGAGGGCTACGGCATCGCGTTTGAACTGTTCGGAGTACCTGGACATGGTGGTAGATTACCTTTCTTCCCAGCTCGACTGGGCTGGATATCAGGTGTCCACCACATGGGGGTCAGGTCCTGCCGCGCACGCCGTGTGCGTGGGCTAGAGCATCGATAACCAGTGAGACCCGCATATGGTCTGCGAGTGCATAACCTGCAAGTTTACGTGAATACGTGTCAATGACTGTGGCAAGGTACATGTTTTTGCCTCCCCTACACGGCAGGTAAGTAATGTCACCGACATACACACGATTTGGCTCGCCAGCTGTGAACTTGCGGCCTACTAGATCTGGCATGACACGGTGACCAGGCTTACGCCTGGTAGTAATGCATCGACGCCGTTTGCTAAAGCCTTTTAACCCCATGGATTTCATGATGCGTGCAACTTTCTTGTGATTGATCGGGATATACGTCGTGTCCTCCTTGAGGCTTGCGGCGATGCGTTTAGCACCATAAAGCCCGTGCTTATCATCGAAGATGGTCTTGATTCTTGCACCAATAACGGCATCAGAATACATCTTTAACCTGCGTTTTTTACGGGTGCTCACCCACTTGTAAAACGAGGAACGATTCAGCTTTAACACATCGCACATCCGCTTAACCGAGTACTCGGTTCGGTGGTCATCGACAAACTGGAAGCGGATCACCAGTGAGTCTCTTCGGCAAAATATTTCGCGGCCTTACGCAGGATGTCGCGTTCTTCGCGCAGCTTAGAGACTTCTTTTTCCAGCTGACGGATTCGCGCAGAATCATTCGCCGCTTGGGCTTGATCGTGCACGGCCTTCGTGCGGGCACGTTTGCCAGTGCCGTACTTTTTGACCCAAGAATGTAGCGAGGCACGGTTGATACCGAGCTCAGCTGATGCTGAGTTCAGCGAGAGATCCTCGTTGTTCTCATAGAGGGCTACGGCATCGCGTTTGAACTGTTCGGAGTACCTGGACATGGTGGTAGATTACCTTTCTTCCCAGCTCGACTGGGCTGGATATCAGGTGTCCACCACATGGGGGTCAGGTCCCCTGAGCCTGTCATCGATGCCATGCTTGCTGCCATCCACGAACAGACCGTATCCATTGCCGGCGCAGAATACGCCGAACTTGGCGTAGCAATGTCCGCCACAGATGCACTAACCAAACTCGAGCATCGTAAAGAAATCGAAGCGCAGGTACTCAAGCTGATTCAGGACATTCCGCAGACCGAGATTCTTTTATCCATGCCTGGTATCGGCCCGCGTAGCGCAGCGCAGATCCTCATGACTGTTGGCGATATGTCCGACTTCCCCGATGCAGCGCACCTAGCATCCTATGCAGGGCTATCACCGCGGACGAATCAGTCAGGAACGTCTATCATGTCGAATTCGCCTAACCGGGCTGGCAACAAAAAATTAAAGAACGCCCTATGGCAATCGTCTTTTGCATCGATCAGATTCCGCGAGCGTTCCCGGCAATTCTATGAACGAAAACGCAAAGAAGGCAAAAGACACAACGCCGCAGTCGGCGCACTCGCACGCCGGCGCCTCAACGTTCTCTTCGCCATGATGCGAAACGGCGAGCTCTACCGAGACATCTCCACAGTCCAGGAGGCCGCAGCAGCCTAGAACCAACAGACCCTCACCTCAAGCCGATTGCACAGCAAGCCCAATCGGCTCCTCACCGTGCCCGAAAACAACATCCACAAGGAAAAGCAGAAACCCTTCACACCCCCCAACAAACTCACCCACGGAATTGACAAACTATATAGGAACACCTCCCTGGGCGATGGTGCAGGCGCGGAGAGCGCCGCTGTTGCCGATGCCGCGCCCAACACCGCGACGGTAGTAGAGTACCCGCTGCCGGTGCAGGAGTTTGCGGTGACCCGCTACGATTTGCCCGCCGGCACCACGGTTTCCACGCAGCTTCCCGGACCGGCCATCGCCCTGGCTACTTCTGGTGTGGTCACGGTAAACGACCTGGAGCTAGCCCCGGGCGAGGCCGCCTGGTTGCCGGTAACCGGCGGCGACACTACCCGCCTTAGCGCGGCCGCGGGTAAAGATTCGCAGCTCTTTATCGCGGCGGCGCGCCCTGCGCGGCAAGTAGCGCTACCGCGCCGCTGGGGACGCCGCCGCGCGACAAGTAGCACTGTCGCGCTAACCGGCGCTATTTACGACATGGTGGGGCGGCGGAACGCAGCTGCGGCGGCTAGCAGCACTACGGTGAGTGCTACCATCCAGGCCACGAAAGCCCAGACTGCGGTGCCGGGCTGGCCGGTGGCAAGGATTTCGGCGCTTGGCGTGCCGTCGATGGCGGCGCCGGCGCGGGCGGCGAAGGTAAGCGGATTCCACCGGGCGATGGGTTGAACCACACCAGCGAATTGCTCCACGGGCACGAGGCCGCCGTTAAGTGCCATGGCCGCCATGATGATGGGGGCCGGGCCAATGGCGGCCTCCGGGGTGGCGCACATCGCGCCCACCATGGCCGATAGCGAGGCGGCCACCACCGCGCCGAAGATGATGACTAACAGCACCCAGCCAAACCCGGCCAGCGTGTGAATACGCAGGCCAGAAGCCACGGAAGCCAGCAGCACCGCGCAGCCGGAGATAAGGCTGCGTAAGGAATCGAAACACCAGCGGCCGAAGATCTCCGGGCTGGTGCCGTAGCGCGTGGTCGCGATGCGGGTGGTGATACCGCGTTGGCGTTCCTTAATTATCTGCGCGGCGGCGGAGGTGCCATTCATCAGTTCGCTGGAAAGGATGAGCGCGATGGTAAGCGGTAACGCGTCGAGCGTGGCAGAGCCTTGCGAGGCCGCCATGAGGTCGCCAAACAGCCACCGCATGACCAGGAACATCAAAACGGGACCAGCCACGGTATTGGTAATTACCGCGCTATCGCGGCGGGCGGCGTGCAGGTGCCTTCCAAAATGCGTGGCGACAGTGGACAGCCAGGTGGTGTCGTGCGACACGGTGGCGGTGGTGTGGTTAGTCATGTTTCCTCCCCTGGAAAGCGGTGATAAAGCCCCATACGCCAACGACGGTCATGGCGATGAGCCAGCACAGTGCTTCGACTCCGCGCGCCCCCAGGGCAGCGCCACCTAGTAGGTTGCGGGCGGTGTCCAAGATGGGAGATAGCGGTACGTGCCGGATGATGGGGCCAATGCCGCCGGGCAGCGCATCCGCAGGCACGAATGCGGTGGAGAACATCACCATGACCAGCACGAGGTTTTGGAAGAGCAAGGACGCCGAGGTGGGCTTGGGGGCCAACAGGCAGGAGCCATCGATAAACGCGGAGAGGATGATGGTGAGGGCGGCGAAAAGGGCGATGGTAAGGATAATACGACCCGGTCCGGCAGCGTAGCGGGCACCGAGCAGGATCGTGGTGAGGACGACGATGCTGCACGACCACGCGGCGCGGGTGAGATCTGCCAGCAGCCGGCCGACGACCGTGGCCCAGGCGGGCGTCCCGGTGGCGCGGATGCGGTCGTGGATGCCGTTTTCGGCGTCACGCGTAATCGCCAAGGAGGAGCCCCCGGCGGCGAACACAATCGCCTGAATAACGCCGGCGGGCAGGAGGAAGGCGGCGTAATCGATGCCGAGTTCCGTCGAAGCCTTGGCGAAGGTGGCGTAAAAGATGACCATGAACAGGCTGGGTATTGCCACGGCGGAAACCATTACGGCCTTGTTGCGGACGGTGCGCAGGACATTGCGGTGCCACGAGGCAGCGACTGCTCCGAGCGCGTTCACTGGGAGCCTCCACCGGTGTGGGGAGCCTGCTGCGCGATGTCGCCGGACCCGGCGATAGCGAAGTAGACATCGTCCAAGGAGGGCGGAACCAAGGAGACGTCCGCGACCGAGGTGTCGTCGCCATCCCACAAGGCCAGCGCCCGGACTAGGGTGCGGTGGCCATCGGGCGCATCGACGCGCAATACGGTGTCCTCTTGGCGGCAGTCGATGCGGTGTTCTTGCAAGGTGTGGGTGAGGCGTGCGGCATCGTCCGGGCTAGACATCGTGATGAGGCACACCGTGGTGCCATAGCGGTCCTTGAGCTCGGCGGGGGTGCCTTCGTCGAGCACCTTGCCTCCGGCGAGCACGGCGACGCGGTCTGCGAGCTGGTCAGCTTCTTCCAGGTATTGGGTAGTAAGCAGGATCGAGGTGCCGTCGGCCGCCAGCCCGCGGACGGTATCCCACACGGAGCTGCGCGCGGCGGGGTCGAGGCCCGTGGTCGGCTCGTCGAGGAACAGCAGCGCGGGCGGGACAGTGAGGGAGGCGGCGATATCTAACCGCCGGCGCATGCCGCCCGAGTATGCCGAAACCAGGCGGTCGGCGGCGCCAACCAGATCGAAGCGCTCAAGAAGTTCCGCGGCGCGGGCCTTCGCATCGCTAGCTTTAAGCCCTGCCAGGCGGCCAAAGAAGATGAGGTTTTCCTTGCCGGTAAGCTCCTCATCCACTGCGGCGTATTGCCCGGTCAGCGCGATGGAAGCGCGCACCTTGGAAGGATCCGTGGCTAAGTTGTGGCCATCGATGATGGCGGTTCCGCCCGTGGCGGGCAGCAGCGTGGAAAGGACATTGACCAAGGTTGTCTTGCCGGCACCATTGGCGCCTAGGACGGCGAGGATGCCCCCGCGCGGAATGGCGAGGGTCACACCGCGCAGGATTTCCGTTCGCTTCTTGACTTTTCCCAGGCTACATCGCAGATCTTGGACATCAAGCACCAGGTCGCGGCCTTTTGCGTGGGCGCTGGTTGAGGGGACTGCGGTGGCGCTGGGGTCACCGCTAGCGGTTGCCGTGGTGGGGTTTTCTTTCATGATTCATCCCTGGATATACGTCAACGGTCTATTAGACGGCGCACCGATTCTCCTACCGCAGAAGGAAAACCGATTATTGCCCGCGAACGATGGATTGTGGTCCACGGAGCAAGCGCCTGGGGTAGTGCCAACTAATCCTTAGAAAATGATGTATGTCTAGCGGCACCGGGTCGTGCACAGCGCCCCGCAGGAGAGGGCTGCACAGGTCGGCTGATCGGCGGCGACGCTGCAGGTTGCTGCAAAGTTGAGCATACCATAATTAGGCATGGCATGCTTGACAATTAAGTCGAAGGCCTGTAAGCCACCAAGTGTGAGCTAAGAATCTGGGTATTCCGACTAGTCAGGGTCAAACCGCGTGGCTGACCGTAATTCGTATTGTGGCTCGCGCCTCTCAAGCACAAAGGAGTATCCATGGATTCTCGAGAGCAAATCGAAGATAAGATTCTCTGCGGTCAGCCCTTCCGCCCTATTGAGGACCCGGATCTCTATTACGAGATGATGGAGGCGGCGGAGAAGTGTCACGATCTCAACCAGCTTCGTCCACTTCAAACAGCGGAGAAGCAGGCAGTGATGGCAGACCTGCTTGGTGAACTGGGGGAGCGCTTAATGGTTTTCCTGCCATTTCATGTCCAATATGGCTCGAAAATCAAGGTCGGAGATGGCGTGACCTTCAATCGAGGAACGACGGTACTTGATATGGCCCCGGTGACATTTGGCAATGAGGTCATGGTTGGTCCATGGTGTTCCTTCTTTGCTGGCAATCACGCCTTAGACCCCGTAGAGCGGCAATACATGGTGTGTACCGGGGGTGCGATCACCATACAAGACCATGTGTGGCTTGGTGGCAATTGCACGGTAACTGCGGGTGTCACGATTGGGCATGGTGCAGTAATTGGTGCTGGCAGTGTTGTGACAAGAGATATTCCGCCCATGGTACTCGCAGCCGGTAATCCGTGCCGAGTCATTCGTGATATTGGCCCGGAAGATAAGCTCATGGGGGAGTCTTGGGTTCCTGAGTGGCCTAGTTGGATTACGGATTGAGACGGCTGTGAAAGTTCTCGCGGTCGTCCTGGGTTCTGAGGGTGATATGCTGCCATTTGCGCACCTTGGTGTCGCACTTCGAGATCGTGGCCACCAGTTTGTTTTGGCTGGGTTTAGCGAATTCGGCGGGAGTTTTCGTGCAAACGGGGTGGACTACATCGAGTTACCCGGTGATTACCGGGCGTTAATGAAGCGCCTTTTGGGCGATAGTAAAGGCATGATGGACACTGTCTTAGGTATCCGTGAGATGATATCTGACGCCCACGTTTTCGATGTGTTAGAGCATGCCATGGATGGCGTTGACGTGGTCATGTACACCCAATTCAGTGAAGTTGCTCGGTTGTTAGGGGCTGCACGCGGAGTCCCCAGCGTTCGGGTGCAGGTTTTCCCTACCGAACCCTGCCTCCGTTACAGCCTCGTGGATCCGCGAAAACTGGACGGCTCTGTCGGAGCTCTGGTCACCCACTGGATGTCCAATACTCTGATGGCTTGGGCGATGCGCCCAGTGATAGCGGCATGGCGCCGTAGGTTGGGGCTGCGTCAGCGAGCGCTCTCCTCTCCACCAACCACGATCTACCAATTCAGTCCCGCGTTGAGTCCGCCGGCGCCGGAATGGAAAAACCACATTCACGTCACTGGCGAGTGGCTTGACCCGCACCACAGTGAACTCGCCCTAGACCCAGCAGTCGAGGAGTTTGTGGCTGCCGGCTCGGCCCCGGTTCTGGCAAGCTTTGGGAGTATGGTCTCAGATCGCGTTTATGACCTTCAACGATGGACTCGAGACGCGTGCATCGAGCATGGTCTGCGGGCGATAATCGTCGATCCCGATCATGAGCCTGGTGTGAGAGAAGGAATCCTCACCGTCGCCCGGGTCCCGTTCGCGACTGTGCTTCCGTGGTGCCGTGCAGGCATCTGCCACGGCTCACTGGGCACCACCGGGGCGATCCTGCGCGCCGGCAAGCCGTGCCTTGCGGTTGCATTCGGTGGTGACCAACACTTCCATGCCAACGCAGTTTGTCGAAACGGTGCCGGGCCGAACTATATTGACGCCCAGCGAGGCGAACTGAGTGCCCAGTCCCTGGCCGCCGGAATTGCCGATTTGGTAAGTGGAGCATACGACTCCGCAGCCCGCAGGATGCCCGAGTTGCTTGCCACAGACCCGGGTACCGTCGCAGCAGTAGAAATCGTGCTTAATCAGTCCGACCTAGCGAAAGGCGAAAAATGACAGAAATCAGCTGCGAGGGAGTCTTTCCGTTTGTGGCCGGACATCGCACTGGAACCCTCTTGTTTTGCTTCCATCACGCAGGAGGCAGCGCTTCCGTCTATCGTGGATGGGTGGGGGTCAACCCAAGCATTGACGTGGTGCCGGTGGAGCTTCCCGGAAAGGCAACCCGTCGCCGAGAGAAATGGGTAAGCGACTTTGACAAGCTCGCCGATATGTGCGCAACCGAGATAGTAGATCTGGCGGCGGGCGCGCCGATTGCGTTGTACGGCCACTCCATGGGGGCAGCGCTGGCCTACCAGGTTGCTGCCTGCCTGCAGCAGATGCATCGGCCCACTATACCGGAAGCCGTGGTGGTGGCCGCACGGCAGGCGCCCGGAGAAACCGTGCCTGGGGAATACCACTCGTCAATGGGGTTCGGTGCGCTGCGCAGGGAGTTTGAGAAGGTAGGTGGCACACCACCTGAGATCCTTGCCAATGATGATGTGATGAAGCTGCTGCTCGCTGACATTCGTCGCGATTATGTGTTACACGAGGGCTTTCACCATGCAACCACGGTGCTTCGCTCTCCTGTGCTGGCATTGGCGGGGGATAGCGACCCAGCTGTCAGCCCAGAGATGCTTTCCCGGTGGGAAAATTTTACCAGCGGTAGTTTTGAACTGAAGGTCCTGCCGGGTGGGCATTTCTTCCCGCTCGATACTGGAACCGAGTTCCTCGACCTGCTTGCCGGTTTTCTAGCGGGAATTACTGGGAACACTGCCTGGTTAGCGCGGAACAATGCGTGATTGTGACTGTTAAGTAAAGAGGCCCCGATGACCGAACAAAAACCACCCATTACATTTAGGCAAATATCTCAACCTGCCCACCGGCAGATCACGGTGTCGCTGCTATTGGCGGTGCTGGCGGCGGTTTTGTCGCTGGTGCCGGTAATCGTGCTGGTTGAGCTGGTGCGCACCGTAATGCTGTCCTTCCAGGGAGAGCCGATAGATGCGTCAAAGCTGTGGCTGCTAGTCGCGGCGCTCATGGTGGCCACCGTCCTACATGGACAGGCAACCGTGAAGAGTCTCCAGGTAAGCCACCAGGCCGACGGCCTTTTGGGCGAGCACTTACGCCAGCAGCAGATTACCAAGCTGGGTAGGCTCCCGCTGTCTTGGTTTACGCGGACACCTTCGGGGACTGTGAAAACCTACATCGAAGACGACGTCACCAAGATCCACCAGCTCATCGCCCACGCGCCGCACGATTATTCGGCCGGTGTACTCGTACCGCTATTGAGCCTGGGATACATGTTCGTGGTGGACTGGCGGATAGGCCTGCTGGGCCTGGTACCACTGCTGTTGGCAGTGGCCACCATGCCGTTTATGATGCGCGAGTTTCAAGAAAAGGCGGAGAAATTTAAGTCCAGCCAGAAGCAGCTAGACGCCGCCGTCGTAGAGTTGGTGCGCGGCATCCCGGTTATCAAGGTGTTTGTTCCGGAAGGCTACGACGAGAGCATTTTCCTTAGTCGTTCCCGGAGTTTTGGTGGGTTCTATCGCGAGTGGTTGCACGCCACCGTACACCCCACCGCTTTGATGAAGATCTTCACCTCCACCGGGTTTGGCCTGCTGGTGGTAGCCGCGGCCAGCCCGTGGCTCATCACGTCTGCGGGCGTACCAGTGGCCGATGTGCTGGCAGCGTTTTTGTTCATCAACAACATCGCCGCGCCTCTGCTTATGCTTTCGCGCACTAACATCATGTTTTCGGAGGCGAAGGCTGCCGCGGCGGATCTCACCGAGTTCTTCAACATCCCGGTATTGCCGCCCGCTGCTGGCGGCAGGGAGCCTGCAAACGCCGGAATTGAGTTGAAAGATTTAAGCTTCTCCTACGTGCCGGACACCCCGGTGCTTTCCGGCATTAACCAAAAACTTACCGCCGGCAGCATCACTGCGGTGGTGGGACCTTCCGGCTCGGGGAAGTCCACGTTAGCCGCGCTCATCCCCCGGCTATTAGACCCCACGGAGGGGTCGGTGCGCATTGGTGGCGTCCCTAGTACTGATCTCCGATCTGACCAGCTCTACCGTAGGGTAGGGTTCGTCTTCCAGGACCCTTACCTTATGCGGATGAGCGTGCGGGATAACATTCGCCTCGCTCACCCGGAGGCCACCGACGCAGACGTGGTTCGCGCCGCCCGCGCCGCCCAGATTCATGAGCGCATTACCCATCTGCCGCGCGGCTACGACTCGGTGGTGGGAGAGGACGCGCAGCTTTCCGGTGGCGAGCAGCAGCGGCTGGCTATTGCCCGGTCCATCTTGCTCGACGCGCCGATCCTCGTGTTGGATGAGGCCACCGCTTTTGCGGATCCGGACTCCGAGGCCGCGATCCAGCGGGCCATTACCGAGCTGGTGGCCGGGCGCACGCTAGTAGTTATCGCACACCGGCTCCACACGATCACCGGCGCTGACCGGATCCTCATGCTGGAAAACGGTGAGGTCACCGAAGCAGGCACTCACGAAGAGTTAGTGGCGGCAGGCAAGGGCTACGCCACGATGTGGGCACGCTACCAAACCGCGCAGGCGGGCATCCAAGGGGAGGAAAAATAATGATCCGCACGCTCTATTCACTGGGCAGTCCGGCTGATCGTCGCCGTCTGGTGCTGGTCCTTACGCTAATTGGGATTTCCGCGGTGGCGTTGGCCATTGGCCTTATCCTCATTGCACTGTTTTTGGACACGCTGTTTAGCGAAGATCCCGCGCAGGCCGCAGCATGGTTGCCCTGGATCATTATCTCCGTCCTCGTCTACGCCGCCGCAGACTGGCCCACTGAGGTTATTGCCCAGGACCTGGGGCATGATTACGTGCTGCGCATCCACCGGCTTATCGCCGATCGCACGGCACAGCTACCCCTGGGCTATTTTGAAGAAGATCGCGCCGGCCAGATCGGTGTTGTAGCCACCAGCGGTGCGCTGTTTGCCGCTAACGCGCCGGCAATGATGCTGCGGCCCATGCTGCACGGTGCTGCCTCGGCCGGTTTGGCTTGCGTGTTTCTCATCGCCGTGGACTGGCGGCTGGGGCTGGTTACCGTTGCAGTGGCTGCCGTGGTGTGGTTCGCCTATAACCGCCTAATGCGGCAGTACCGCGTGGCAGAGCGCCAGAAGGGCGAGCGCAACGAGCACGGCGCCGCGGAGGTGCTGGAGTTCGCCCAGGTGCAGCCGGTGCTGCGCATGGCTGGGCCGGATTCGCTGGGGGAGCGCGCCGTGCGCGCCTCGATTCGAGAGCAGCTTAGCGCCCAGCAGCACACCCAGAAGACAGGTGAGATGATCATGGGTCGTCTGGCTTTAATCATCATGGTCGGTACCGTGGTCATTGATGCCCTGGCCACCGTGCTACTTCTCAACCACTGGCTAGAAGCAGGCACCT
This sequence comes from Corynebacterium sp. 22-2729, assembly GCF_053479475.1. Classification (NCBI taxonomy): domain Bacteria; kingdom Bacillati; phylum Actinomycetota; class Actinomycetes; order Mycobacteriales; family Corynebacteriaceae; genus Corynebacterium; species Corynebacterium sp. 22-2729. The sequence continues at coordinate 4,467 of NZ_JBRBCA010000008.1, read as the reverse complement.
ACATTGGCGTCATTGTGTTGGTGTTCATCCTGGCTCGCGTTGCTATGTCGGGCATACCCTACGGCGAGGGCTTGGAATCCGCGCGCAATACCTTAGATGAGATCCAAAAGATCCTCGATGCGCGGGTGTTGCCGGAGCCTGCGGTTCCGGCGGCGCCACGCGACTATGGCATCGAGTTCGATGGGGTGGGCTTTGGCTACGAACCCAACACCCCAGTGGTCCGCGACGTGAGTTTCCGCGTGGCGCCCGGAACTACTACTGCGTTGGTGGGTCCCAGCGGCTGCGGCAAGAGCACCTTGCTAAAACTTGCGGCACGCTTCTATGACGTTGACCAGGGGACCATCCGTATCGGTGGTGTGGATATTCCCGATCTTGGCTCCCGGGCGGTGTTGGATTCGCTGGCTATGGTGTTCCAATACGTGTACCTCTTCGAGGACACACTGTATGAAAACATCCGCCTGGGCTGCCACAATGCAACGCGGGAGGAGGTGCTCCGCGCAGCGGAGTTGGCCGGTGTCACCGAGATTGCCCGGCAGCTGCCGCAGGGGTTTGACACCCTGATTAGCGAGGGCGGGCAGAATCTCTCCGGTGGTGAGCGTCAGCGTGTCTCCATCGCTCGTGCGCTACTGAAGGACGCGCGGATCGTGCTGCTTGATGAGGCGACTAGCTCTCTAGACGTGCAGAATGAGCACCTTGTGATGCGCGGTATGAAAACGCTTTCTGCCGAGCGCACCATCGTCGTCATTGCGCACCGGCTGCACACCATCCGCGACGCGGACCAGATTGTGATGATGAGTCCCTCCGGCACCGTGGAGTCTATCGGCAACCACGAGGAACTCATGGAGAGTTCCCCACGCTACCGCAGCTTCTGGGGTGAAAAGAGCGACGCCACCAGCTGGAAGCTGTAGGGACTAGCTGTCGCGGCCGCGTAGATACCGCACCGTGCGCGCCAGTGCGAGATCATCGCACGGTTCGCAGGCGGTAAGGCGGCCTTTTTCCACGCGCAGGAGAAGATCGCAGCACCGCGCCACCAGCTCCATGTCATGGGTTACTACCAAAACGGTCTTGCCCTGCCGGGCTAGGGCGTCTAGCAGGTGGGCCACCCGGTGCATGCGGCACAGGTCCAGCCCGCTGGTGGGTTCATCGAAGACGATTACCTCGCGCTCACTTAGGACTGCTGAGGCGATGGCCACGCGCTGGCGTTCGCCGCCCGAAAGCGACATCGGGTGCCGGGCCCGCTTGTCCGCGAGATCAAGTGCACCAAGCACCTCGGTAAGGCGCGCTTCGTTTTTCCCATCCGGTCCACTGGTGCCGATGATTACGTCGGACTCCACGCTCTCCCCGAAAAGCTGGTGGTTTACGTCCTGCATTACTAAATAGGACTGGCGCAGGCGCTGCCGGGGACCCGAGAGCGAGCGGTTATTGATGTCCACCACGCCGGTGGCCTTAGATTCCAGGCCAGTCAGAACGCGCACAAAGGTAGATTTTCCGGCCCCGTTGCGTCCTACCACGCCGATGACTTGTCCTTGCGGCAACTCCGTGTGGCTGATGCTCAGGGATGGCTCTGTAGCCTTGGGGTAGGTGAACTGTAGCTTTTTGAGCACCATCGTGCCACTTGAAGGGCGTGGCTCGCGGGTCACCTCGGGGACCTGCTGCGCTGAGCGCAAGCCCATGCGGTACAGTTCGGCCTTGTCTAGGGTGCGAAACTCCGAGCCGCTGAGATCATGAGCGATCTGCCCGTCCTGCATAACCAGCACTCGGTCCACGATGTCAACTAGGTAGGAAAGCCGATGCTCAGCGATCAGGACGGTGCGGCCCTGTGTCTTCCACTGCGCGACGATGCGGCGCAGCTCATCGACGGCGGCGAGGTCGAGATTTGATGATGGTTCGTCTAGTAGTAGTACCTGTGGGTGCATCGCGGCCACTGAAGCGCATGCTATTTTTTGTTTCTGGCCGCCGGAAAGTGTGAACAGGTGCCGGTCGAGGAGATGAACCATGCCGAAATCTGCGGAAAGTTCCCCAATACGCTGTCGAATCTCGTTGGGCGCCACGCCGAGGTTTTCGCAGCCAAAGGCGAGTTCGCTGGCTACTTCCAGCGTGAAAAATTGCGACTTGGGGTTTTGGAACACTGAGCCTACGCGTTCGGCGATGTCGTGTGGGTGGGCATGAGTGATGTCTTCGTCGTCCAGCAGCACCTCCCCCGAAATCTGGGCGTCGCAGAACGTGTGCGCCACGCCGTTTATCAGGCGTAGCAGGCTGGACTTACCGCAGCCTGATTCGCCACACACTAGAACTAGTTCGCCCTTCGCCACGGTGAGATTTACGTGGTGCAGCACCGGCTCCGCTGTGTTTTGACCATAGGATAGTGACACATCGTGCAGCTTTATCACGGCAGCATCACTATATTTACCAGTAGTAGGATCAGGGACACGACGAGCACGCTTATGACTATTGCGTCGCCTACGCGGAAGCCTATCTCGCACAGCGTGGTTCGTCGGCGAGGCGAGCCCAATCCGCGGGTCACTGCAGACATAGCCAGCTCGTTGCCGATGCTCACAACGGACGCCAACAGTGGCACAAAGCGGTATTCGAGCATAGCGATCGGGTTGCGCAGGCCCGAGATGCCACGCATCTGCATGGCGGTGCGGATATCGCGGTATTCCTCGAGAATCGTCGGGAAGAACCGGAACATGATGGACGTGGGGATGGTCAGGGCGTCGGGGCTCCGCATGCGCTGCATCGCGGCCATGAATTCGCTGGCCGAGACGGTGCGTAGTAGGTACCAGCAGCACGTGATGCCAGGGAGGATGAGCGAAAGCCCTGCGAACCACGTAGCGCACACGTCCACGATGATGTGGCGCTCGGGCAGGGCCTGTACCACCACCGCAGGAAAGCCGGCGAGCACCGCGAAGGTGAGTGCGTATCGCAGTGCAGCGGCCACCATGCCGGAGGCGAGGAAAAGTGCCCCGGGAACGGCAATGAGCATCCACCGGGCGGTGCTGCCCAGCGCCCCACTGGACCCGGCCGGTGAGATGAGCACCGAGGACACCACGAGGATGACCAGCACCGTGGTGCGTGGGTCCAGATGGAGTCCCGCTGTGTGCGTGCCTGATCCGGGCAAAGTGGGCGACATCAGGCGATTCCTGCTCGCTGGAAGTGCTTGGTGAAGATGCGCCGGCCGAGGATCCCGCCGAGGATCCCGCAGACGAAGGTTACTATCACAATGATGAGGAATAGCCAAGTCATCTGGCCAATAGAGGTGAGGCCATCCGCGAAACTAGCACCATATTTGGTCTGCATGCCGCTGCTCTCTATGTAGCGCCGAGTGGTGAAGAAAAGCGGAATATATGATGCGGTGGGTGACACTGCTACAAAGGCATAGGCGATCACACTGTGTATTGCGCTCGTATACTTGCCGGCGCGCAAAATTAACTCGGCAAACACGGCCATGACCAAGCTGAGCAGCAGTGGCCATATGCCTAAACCAAGCAGCAGGCTGGCGAGGCCGCTGAGAAGAAGGAATATGAAGACCATGCCGGGCTTGTGCACCTTGGCCAAGAACAGCATCATCGGGATGCCCAGGATGAGGGCCTGAACGCTGGTGATCATCACGTAGGTGATGGGGGTGATGCCGATGAAGGCGATGACCACGCCGGCTACCAAGTTGATGACGAAGAAGATGCCGATGTTCATCAGGTCGGTGATGTTCAGCCGTCCTGCTTTTGCATCTTTCGGGGTGGTGTGGGGAGTACTGGGCATGATGTTTCCTTTCAGATTAGGCTGCTTGTGCGTAGCACTGGGTTGGGGGCAAGTGGCTTGTCAGGTGAGCGAAACAGGTGTGGCATGAACTCTAAATTTCGCCTTCTTCTACGTCGCTGCCGACGATGTCGGCGATCAGGTCGGACAATTCTCGGACCGTTGGATGGTTGAATACGTCACGTATGGAGATCTCTACTGACATTTCTCGACGAATGGGCCCGACCCCCGGAAAGTGGACACATCGGGGGCTAGCTATGCTGCTGTGGTCAGTATAGCCGAAGTCTCGGCTTCAAAGACATCAGGAGCTACGAGATTGCACCAGGAGTGCCGCCTGCGCGTGTTGTAGCGCATGCACCACCGGAAGACCTCTTGACGACAGCTAATTGGGTTGTCAAAGACTTTCCGATCACGCAGCACTTCCCGCTTTAAGGTGGCGTTATAGGATTCTGCCAGGGCATTATCGGCACTCGTTCCAACTGCGCCCATGGACTGGCGCACACCTAACGACGAGCAGTAGTTCCTAAAGGCTTGTGAGGTGTACACGCTGCCGTGATCGGAATGGAAAATAGTCCCGTCAAGACTGAAGTGTCCCGGGTTTTGTTCCTAGGCTTGTGCCTTGATTTCCATTATTTCTCGACTGGGGTGGTGTTCCCAAAATTCGGTTTCGACTTCAGCCGGCGTGCGGTAGCCCAGGCTCTGGTGGAGCCT